>JALHPW010000110.1 GCA_022842255.1 Saprospiraceae bacterium
TGTCTTTGGTCTTGCTGGCTTTTCATTTGCATTGCTCTTCTTTTCAGGCTCTTTGTTTCCCTCAACTACGCTCAAACGAGCAATTGCTTCTTCAGCCTCTGTAGCGTAAAGGCAAAGGCTGCAGTCACGCAGGTATTGCCGGTATGCGGTAAGGGTGTTGGAAGATTGGGCTTTTCGCCATTGGCCCTTATCGGCGTCAGATACTCCACTAGTTGCAGGGGCAGAAACAACCGCACACCCACTTTTTTGTACAAATACAAAATCACCAAAAGTGCTTGGGACAAAATCACCCCAAACTGGGCGCGGGTCTTGAAAATTATCGAGTATGGCAGTTAATTCCGCAAAAGAAAGCAGGCCATCTGAGCCAGAGCCCTGTTGTAAGGCACGGTGCCATTGTGCGGCGAATGCACTTTTAGCAGGCACACGCTGGTCTCCCCCAGCCGCCACATATTTTCGGGTTTGTTCCTTACCCGCAAAGGCCGCTGAAGCGCGAACTTGGCAATCCTCCCCAATTTCCCATGCAGCAGCACTAGGCTTATCTCTGCTCCCACCAAAAATGCCCGAATAGCAAGCATCCAACGACAATAGAACCCTGCGGCAAGGGATAGAAGCGGCTATTTCGGCCAACTGGCTGTGCGCAAGCCAACTTTCATAGATAGGGTCATCGTATAAGCCGTCTTTAGGAATGAGATATCCTTTATCACTACCTCTATCATGATAGCCATGCATGGAGAAAAACAACAGTAATTGATCGTCCGGGCCATATTTTTTGCTCTTGTACTCACTAAGTGTGCGTAGGATGTCTGCACGTTTGGCATCCGCTACAATCCGTACATCAAAGCCATAGCCATCGCGGAGATCAGCAGCTAGAAGATTTGCTTCTACAGGGGCGTCTGGCAGCGGTTTCCAGCTGTTGTCAAATTTAGAAGCAACAAAAAAAACAGCATAATCCTTACCTGTTCGAGTAGTTTGGCCTAAGAGGGCCGAGGTGCAAAACAGAAAGATTGAAAGTTGGAAAATTTTCATGGTTTATACTTTTGATGAGCAAATATAGTGTTCATATATATTTGCGGAGCTATACGACAAAAAAGGAGCCACCTTCTTGACCGAAGATGGCTCCTTGACAAAGATTTAGATACCTAAATTACTTCTTCGCTACAAGCGTAACTTGAAGGTCGAATTCGTCGTAGATGGTTTTGTCGCCCAAGCCATCAAAGAAGGAGCCAGAGCCATAACGCATGTTGAACTCAGAGCGGTCGATCGTGATTTTGCCAGCAGCATTTACCACACCATTGGCCTCTGCAACGTTTGCAAAGAATTTCACTTCTTTGGTGATGCCTTTGATGGTCAGGTTACCCATGATTTTGTAGTTGCCTTTCGAGTCTTGTGGAATTGCTTTCGTGATTACAAAAGAAGCCGTTGGGTAGGTAGCAGCACCCAAGAAGTCGTCGCTTTTCAAGTGGCCAACGAGTTTGCCGGCATATTCGCCTTCCATATCGGTGCAAGTGATGCTGGTGATGTCAACTTCAAAAGAACCGCCAGTGAGTACACCATTGTCGGTGCTAAGCGTACCATTTTTGATTTTCACAGTGCCCGTGTGCTTACCGGTTACTTTGTAGCCGGTCCATACGATTACGCTGCTATTGGTATCTACATTGTAAGACGTGGCCACTTTGGCAGCCATAGCGAGTACGGCGAGAAGGGGGAGAAAAAAGAGCTTTTTCATGTTTGCAAAAAAAATTTAGGAATGATGAAAATTTTGAATCGAGTAAATGAGAACGCAAAGACAAGAAAGATGTTTGTGATTTTGATGTTGCGACACTTAATTTAACGAGGGGTTAACAGCCGTTCGGAAATTTTCGAAACAATATTTTTTTTTCCGGCAAGAAATTTTACCTTTGCGCCTCTAAATTTTGAGCGTATTCAAATTTCGATACAATGAAAGAGTTGGAAGCCATACAGTTCGTACATCAGCAAATGCTGACAGCGCCGAAATTCCCTGAATTCAAAACGGGTGATACCGTTGTAGTTACCTATAAAATCGTAGAGGGTGACAAAACCCGCGAACAAGATTATCGCGGTGATGTGATTCAAATCAGCGGTCACGGCCTTACCAAAACATTTACCGTCCGTAAGATTTCGCACGGTGTAGGTGTTGAGCGTATTTTTTCATTCACCAATCCCAATGTGGCAGATGTCCAAGTGGTAAAGCGTGGCCGAGTACGCCGTGCACGCCTCTTCTACCTGCGCGGTTTGGTTGGTAAAAAAGCGCGTATCAAGGAATTGAAGAAGGTTGTAGCGCACTAATCAGCACTTCCATCTCCCTTTTTATAGCAAGCGGGGCTGTCACAACAAGTGACAGCCCCGTTCGCATTTACACTTACCTCAAGCTTTAATTTACTCAGCGCTTATTGGCAAAATTCTTTTCGTACGATTCCCAAGGCGTTTTTTTGTGGCTATCTGACCCAAAGTAATTGATAATGGCCTCCATTTTAAGGGCATCTTGATACCCTGGCACCGGTTGGATGAGCTGCTGCGTCTCGTCCAAAAACACAACGGTTGGAAACGACAAACGGTTGTTGAGCCACAAAGCAGCCAATTCGTGGTAACCCCGGGAACCGCTTTTTTTGAATTTGTAGGTTTTGTCCTTGAACAGGATATCTTTTTCCTGCTCGGCATTGAACTTGACAGGGTAGAAATGCTCATTCAGGTATTTGGCCACCTTGGCGTCCACAAACGTGGTGGAATCCATGTGCTTGCACCAGCCACACCAATCGGTGTACATATCCAAAAAAATCTTCCGCTTTTCGGTCTTGCTCTTTTCCAGGGCCTGTTCTAGGGTCATCCAGTTGACCGTACCGCGTTCGGCCGGTTTCAAGGGGGTCACTTTTTGGGCAGTTCCAACACCACCTTTTGTAGCGGATGCACTGGTTGGTGGGGCGTAGGTGGCGGGGCGGTTGGTTTTAGTGTCCGATGGGCGGACCGTCCGGTCTTGTGTACGTTTAACCGTTGCATTGCCCAGCGTAGTCGAGCTGCGATTTTGCGAACCCTGTTGGACCGCTCGATTACTGCTAGCAGAGTTGGAGGGTGCCGTTTTTGCACTCTTCGTTACACCTGTATTGGGTGCAAGGGTCGTTTTGGGGGTAGTACCACTTCCGACACGTCCTTTTGTGTCTTGTGCGGTCAACACAAAGCTGGAAAAGCTTGCAAGTATGATTACTAAAAGAAGTCTGCTCATTAGCCGGTATCAAGTTTGGGTCAGACAATATGTGAACAAAAGTACCACCCCTGAAACTGAAAAACCTACAAGCGTCACCCCTTAGCACCTTACTTTAAAAGAACTTTAAGGAAAAGCAGGGCGAATCTAAGCAGGTATTGGCTTGGGGAGACTAAGCCTTAACTGTTCCACCCGCCGCTTGTTGGCAATGGTAACGGTGAGTAAAAAGCCGTTCCAGGCCACTTCGGTCCCAATCAGCGGAATATCCCCACGCAACTCCAAGGCAAGCCCGGCAAGGGTGTCGGAAGTGCCGCGAACGGCGTCAAAAGTGCCCGGTTCCAAACCGGTGAGCCGGCAAACATCGTTTAAAAGTGTTTGACCCTCAAATAGGTAGTTGTAATCATCGATTTTTCGATAGCGAATTTCACTGTCTTCATCAAATTCATCGCGGATATCGCCGGTCACTTCCTCCAATATATCCTCCATCGTCACAATGCCCGCAATTCCGCCATATTCGTCCACCACTACCGCCATGTGCAAGCGTTGCTGCTTGAATTCCTGGAGCAGTTCGCTGCCCCGTTTTGCTTCTGGCACCATCAGTACATTGGTGCGAATAAGGGGTTGCCACTCAAAGGAAGCCTCCTTATCCAAGTGCGGAACAAGGTCTTTTACGTAAAGAATGCCCGTCACGTTGTCCAAATCCTCGTCGTAAACAGGCAACCTTGAAAATTCCGATTTTCGTACCACTTCGAGCAGGTCGTGAAAACCTGTTTTAAAGTCGACGGAAACGACCTTCGAACGTGGCTGCATCACCTGTTTGACGGTTACATCGCCAAACTGCACAATACTTTTTAAGAGTTCCAGTTCGCGTTTTTCACTGGCCGCACTGTTGGCAGCGAGGCTGTTGGCCTCCGGTTCTTTGTGATGGTCCGGCGATTCCACACGTTTGGGTTCTTGGACAAAAACCTTAAAAACCCGGTTCCAAAAAAACGCAAACCACCACAGGCGTTTTAAAAAAACAGCCGCGCGTCCAGGCTTATTCTCCTGAAAACCAATCTTTTGCAAGGCCCAAAAGGCGAGACTGAGCAAGAGGGTCAGGATAAGCCCAAAAGCGCCCCAAACGATATGCTGGGAAATATTGGCTGCATTGGAAAGCGACCAGAGCCCGGTTTTAACTTCCATCGAGCCCTGTACAAAAACCACTACCAAAACCCCGGCGAGTAATATCAGGAGAATCCGGGTGAGCAACATGGTGGCAAGGCTGGGCCGAATTGCAATACTTAAAGACAAGGCCTTACGCGCAGCATTGCTTTCTTCCTCCCGAAGCACATCCAGATCGTGCGAGGAAATAGCGACGAGCGAGCGCTCGACCAGGAGACACAAAAAATAAACCAGGAAAATGAGGAAAAGCCAGCCCATAGGTTTGGATGAAGGAGGGGCTTGTCTAAAAAGTTGATGGGGTTTATAGGGTGGATGAAGGTTGATAAGCGCCCTGTTGAGGCATAGCATAAACCCATATCAACCCCATAAACCCACATCAACATGCAGAGACCGCCA
This sequence comes from Saprospiraceae bacterium, assembly GCA_022842255.1. Lineage (GTDB taxonomy): Bacteria > Bacteroidota > Bacteroidia > Chitinophagales > Saprospiraceae > M3007. The sequence goes on from JALHPW010000110.1 coordinate 4,775, forward strand.
GCCTCCGCGTGTTAGAACGGCAAATCGTCGCCCTCCGTAGCTGGTGGGGCGTCTGCCGGTACCGCGGCGACTCCGTCCGTCGAAGCCGCGCGATTGCTTGGCATAACGGCAGGTTCGGTACTTGGGAAGCGGCTGTCGAAGCCATTGCTGCCACCTTCGCGTTTGTCAAGCATCCGGAAGGTGTTGGCAACGATGTCGGTCAGGCTTTTTTCAACACCATCCTTATCGGTGTATTTCCGATAGGAGATTTTGCCTTCCACGTACACCGTGCTTCCCTTTTTCAAGTTTTTCGCGCGTTCGGCGAGGTCGCGCCAGACCACTACATTGTGCCATTCGGTTTGGCTCTGCCAATTACCTTCTTTGTCTTTGTAGTTTTCATTGGTGGCTACTGAAAATCTGCCTACGGGTGTGCCGTTTTCCAAGGTGCGGATTTCAGGATCGCCACCGAGGTGGCCGACGAGGGTTACTTTGTTGATCATGACTTTTAAAAATGTTTAAACGTGATTTGATTGAAAGTTCAATTCAAAGTTAACACTTTAGTTTGTAAATAACAATCAATCACTCTGGGAAATGCAATATTTTTTTTCAAATCGTTTCGAGCCATTTTGATACATCCGGCCAAAACAGGGTTTTCAAAAAAGTCTGCTGGCGTATCCGGGGGCAGGTCTATTTCATAGAAAATTGCCGTTACTTCCTGATGGGTTAGCAATTGCCGAAACGGGGCAGACACGGCTACCGTTCCAGGCCCCAAGGTACTAATCTGGGCAGGATTTTCGATGTGTGGAAACTCCCATAAGCCCCTCCAGATGTCTTTTTCACTGCGTTTACGCACAAAAACATGCTCCTGATGGTTGAAAATCAGGTAGTGGAACTGGCGCTTTTTTTTGACCAGGCCTTTTGATTTGAGGGGCAACTCAGCTACCCTGCCCGTCAGGAACGCATTGCATTGAGGACTCAATGGGCAGTCCGCACAACGCGGGTTTTGGGGTGTACACCAGGTAGCCCCAAAATCCATCATCGCCTGGTTGTGGGCTGCCGGCCGGGCGGGGTCCAGCAAACTTTGGGCAAGTGCCGCAAATTGTTTTTGAGCAGCGGGCGTATCTGTTTGACTATCAATACCCAAAAAACGGGCTAAAACCCGATACACATTGCCGTCCAGCACCGCATGGGGCAGCCCAAAAGCAAAGGATGCAATCGCTGAGGCGGTATAATTGCCCACACCTTTCAGGGCGCGGATTTCCTCAAAGGTGTTGGGGAAGATGCCATTTCGCTCATTGGCAATGTATTTTGCCGAGGCATGGAGATTCCGGGCACGGGAGTAATAGCCCAATCCTTCCCAAAGTTTCATCAATTCATCTTCCGGTGCATCGGCCAGGTGGCGGACACTGGGGTATTGCTGAACGAATTTTTGGTAATAAGGCAAGCCCTGCTCAACGCGGGTTTGCTGCAAAATAATTTCGGAAAGCCAAATTTTGTAGGGGTCGCGCTCGCCTTTCCAGGGCATGGGGCGCGGGTTCTGCGACGACCAATCCATCAAATTTTTTCGAAAAAAAGCAATCAGCTTGTCCGCTGGAGGCACAATCATATCAGGCATAAGTAGCCACAAGGTCTTGCAAATCCTCCAAATAACGCCGTTTTACGGGTTCGCGCAATGTCTTGTTGGTGCGTGTGTGAAAACGGTGGGCATTTAAAAAACTGACCTGAAGGCGATTCCAGGTTTGCTCATCGCCAATGAGGTGGTAGGCCTGTAATTCTTCAAACAGCGTTTCCCCAATGGAAAAAAAATCTTCCCGCCCAAGGTAGTCCAGGTCTGCATCACAAAGAATCTCTTCTAACAAGTTACTAGGGGATTGGGGGATTTTGGTGGCCATTATCATCCCGCAAATACACTCGATATCAACAGCTGAATACCCGAATCTGGGCAATGATTCCCGCACCAGGATACAGCCTTCTGCCTCGTGGCCGGCATGTTTGTTCTTGACAAAACCTGCATCATGGAACAAGGCTGCTGTTTTGACCAACACCCGATCGTGTTCGCTCACCCCCTCACTTGCACAAAGTTCCGTTGCCATTTTGAGCACATCCAAGGTGTGGTGCAGCCCGTGATAGGACAATTGATCGGAGAGCTCCGCGCGGAGTTTGGCAAGGATAAATTGTTTGGCGGCGCGATAATCCATGTATGGTGGGCAGTCGTCGGTCGGTTCAAAAGAAGTGGGAAACGCAGCCTGGCTAAAAATGTTGGTCAGAGCGCAGCCCAAAAATGCGGGTTTTCTCAAAACTTGTTGGATTCCCGGAAAAATATTTTCCCGCAGTAGCCAATTTTGTGCCGAATTGAAAATCATCACGATACTTTTGAACACCTTTGCGTCAAAGTGCGGCCTTCGGAATTTTGTTCAAAATTCCATTTCGGGCAATCACCGTGGAACCTGGTTCCAATTCACCTTCACCAACAATATAAGTTTCTGATTATGAACTTAATGGACATCCTTCAAGGCCAACTTTCCGAAGAAATGGTCGGCCAACTCTCTGAGCACATCGGCGCAGAGCCCCAACAAACGGCCCAGGCTGCAAACGGAATTTTTGCCACCCTTTTGGGCGGTCTTGCCAATAATGCTTCCTCGGAAGGCGGACTTTCTGCACTGGCCAACGCGCTCGACCGCGACCACGACGGGTCTATGCTCGACGATTTGGCAGGCATGGTAGGCGGAATGCTGCAAGGCAGCGGACAAGAGTCGCGCGCTACCAATGGTCTTGGGATGCTCAACCACATCCTCGGCGACCGTCAGGAAGTGGCTGCAGAGCAAATTGGACAATCTTCTGGCCTCAGCGCCGGACAGGTCATGAAACTCCTGCCTATCCTCGCCCCTATTGTGATGAGCGTATTGGGTAAAACCAAAAATTCAGGCGGACTGGACCTTGGCGGACTTGCAGGCGTGCTCATGGGCGGCGCCCAACAAGCACAACAACAAGACGGCATGGGCGATTTGCTCGGCAATATCCTGGGTTCCGTCATGGGTGGCAACCAACAGCAGCCTCAACAAGACGGCGGCGGTTTGTTGGGCTCGGTTCTGGGCGGACTCTTTGGCAAACGGTAATTCTAGTTGAATTATCAGGTTTGTTGATAGAAAGAGGCGGGCATTAGAAGGTTGATTGGGTTTATGAGGTTGATGAGGGTTTATTTTTTGCACCCTAAAAGTGGATAATTCCTGCTTTTTTGAGTGCAAGTATCAACTTTCATCAACCTCATAAACCCCATCAACCTTCCAAGCCCGCCTCTTGTTTTTTGGATAATTGGGTGTGTCCTTTAAAAACTATCGCTCCACTACCAATTTCCGCACCACGGCCCCCTTGTCTGTTTGCACATGCAGCACATATAATCCCGTCGGAAGCTGCCTGGTCTCGATTTCGAAACGGGTATCGGTCAGTACCTTTTCCCACACCGTTTTCCCCAATACATCATATAACCTCGCCCCATTTACCTGAGCATGGTTGACCTGGACAAATGCTTCGGATTGAGCCGGATTGGGCATTATCTCGATTTGAATTGATTGGTTGGTTGGTTCGCCAACCGCACTGGTCAAATTCAAGAGAAAACAATACACATCGGTGCAAGTCCCCGCGAAATCGCTGATTTCCAGGCAAATTTGATAGGTGCCTGCTGCCGGGTAAGTATGGGTAACCGTATCAAATACGCCGGGATGCAGCGGCGAACCGTCGCCAAAATTCAGGAGGGAGGCCTCGGCGTTGACGGACAGGTTTTTAATCAGGACTTTATTTCCCGAAAGTATTTCCACCTCGAAAAGGGCCTTGCACGATGTATTTTCGCAACAAACGCCTTTGGTCCAGGACGTGACGCCGCCATAATGGATGGCATAACATTCGTTGTCGTAGGTCACCTCGTCGCAGCCGCAAACGGGGTCGTAAATTTCGAAACAGATTGCGGAAGAGTCAATCCAGGCTGGGTTTACGCACTGATCTGGGCAGATACCCGGCGTCCAGGAGGTGATTCCGTTGTAATTGTACGCCACACATTCATTTGGATAGGTAATTCCGTCACAACCACAAACGGGGTCGTACACAGCCGGACAAACCACATTGGGATCGATGACCGTTGGGTCCAAACAGGCTTGTCCCGCCACTTTGATTTTTTTACAAACCGAGCCACCACATTGGGTTCCATCAGCAAAAACTCCTGAAACGGTCAGGCAAACCTCATATTCACCTGGGTCAAAAAAATTGAGGGTTGGGACCTCTTCAAAAGAGGTTTGTCCATTGCCAAAATCCCAATACCAACTTGTGATGTTACCTCCTGGAAACACGGATTCATCCTGAAAAGTCCAGACAGTAAGCGAGCCGCCTGTGTTTTCCCCTATAAAATCAAGGTATAGGTTATTACAGATACTCCCACAAATACCTGGTTTCCAGGATGTTACCCCACCATAGTTATACGCTGAGCAAGCATTGTCGTAGGTAACCCCATCGCAACCACAAACCGGGATAAACGCCAGCGGGCATGCCACGGTGGAATCGATTTGGCTGGGCTCCACACAGAGCGCCTCCACCTCGATGGCTCGGCAAACCGTACAGGTTTCTGGCGTGAAATCGCCGGTGGGGTAGGTGGCACAGAGCACATGGGTGCCAGGTTCGTTGAACAGGTGTACAAAATCAAGTCCGGAGCCCGTTACCGAACCGCCATCCAGCGACCAGTTTGCGTAGAAAAAGAAGGGCGGGTCAATATCGCCAAAATCAAACTCGGCGTGTAAAGCGGTTCCATTCAAATCGTATTCGAATTCGTACTGGCAGTTGTCGAAACAGTCGTCTGTAATGGTCACAGTTTGACAAAAGGTCCCTTCGCAGATTTGGCCATTCGAGGTTTGGGCGCTTACGGTGAGACAGACGGTATAAGTACCGGGTTCGGCATAACTGTGAACAGGATTTTGCACCGTGGAGGAGGCCCCGTCGCCAAAATCCCAAGCCCAACTGGAAATCTGCGCATTGGGCATAAAGCTTTGATCGCTGAAGGCAACAGAGGTAGACTGGGTAATCAAAAAGGAAACAAAGCTGACATTGAGCGCGGTGCAGTTGTTTCCTGCACAGGGTCCTGCAACCCAGGAGTTCACCCCACCCCAATTATACGCCTCACACTCGTTGCCGTAGGTTAGGCCGTTGCAACCGCATACGGGATCGAAAAGGGTGAAACAGCCTGCATTGGGGTCGAGGTGTGTGCTGTCCACACAGTTCGGTTGGGCGTGTGTACCAAGTTGGGGGACTAAAAGGCCCAATAGGGCAAAGAATCGGAAGAGATGGTTCATACTGATGAATGTTGAAATATTAAAAAAATACGGTTTTTGGGCAAGACGGTTGGCTCGGTTGGGCTCGTTGGGCCATTCCTTGTTTTGCATTCGTTAAAAGAAATCGTTCCCCACAATATTCTGCATACACGGAAACAGGCAAAAAATGCTGGCAATCATTCTACTTTTGCCCCCGCTTCTGCCCGGTCAATACTGGGCAATCCGCTCAATTCGACTTCGATCTTATGGCTGCAAAAAGCAAATCAAATCTCGCGCGCACCCAGAAGGCTGCCACTGTTTCCCCTAAAAAGGAAAAAACCGGACCGGCGCCCAAAACCGAAACCTTCCGCCCCGGGTTCTGGAGCCATCATTGGATGCCCTCGCTGATTTTATTGGCGGCGGCGTTTGCGCTTTATTTTATCGGCCTCCAATATGGTTATGTGCTGGACGATGAGATGGCCTACTGGAAAAACGAATACGTTCAAAAAGGGCTTTCGGGACTAAAGCAGATTTTTACCACCGATAGCTTCATGGGCTATTTCAAAGAGCAAAAATTCCTGCTGGAAGGAGGGCGTTATCGACCACTGTCGCTCGCAACTTTCGCCATGGAGGTAGAGTTTTTTGGGGCCAACAAACCCGCCGTTGGGCACTTTTTCA
>JALHPW010000111.1:0-3825 GCA_022842255.1 Saprospiraceae bacterium
ACGTGCGGCCTGAAGAAGCTTTTTCAAAGGTGTCAGCGTGGGCTTCCAGAAAGCTGTCCAGTTTTTTGCGCAGGTAAGAGGTATTGTTTTTGACGTAAACGATGTCCTTCAACCGGCCCTCGATTTTAAAGGAGGAAATGCCAGCCTTGATCAGGTTCGGCAGTTCATTGCTTAGGTCGAGGTCTTTGATAGAGAGCAGGTGGCTGTTTTCGATGAGCGTGGTTCCGGTACCGTCAATCAATTGGTAGGGTAGGCGGCAGTTTTGCGCGCAGGAGCCTCGGTTGGCCGAACGTTCGCCATTGGCTACGCTCATGTAGCAGTTGCCGCTAAAGGATACGCACAGCGCTCCGGTGACGAAAAACTCCAGTTCCACGCCGCTTGCCTCGTGAATTTCCCGAATCTGGTCCAGATTTAATTCCCGGGCGAGTACCACGCGTTGTATGCCAGCTTCAGCCAGAAATTTCACGTGACTGGCATCCCGGTTATTGGCTTGTGTGCTGGCGTGTAGCACAATGGGCGGAAGATCCATTTCCAAGATACCCATGTCCTGAATGATGAGGGCATCCACGCCGATGTTGTATAAGTCCCAAATGAGCTGCCGGCAACTTTCCAATTCGTTGTCGTACAAAATGGTGTTGACGGTCACAAAGACCTTTGCCTTGAACAGGTGTGCGTACTTGACCATCTCGGCGATGTCTTCCACGGAGTTGGTGGCATTGGTGCGGGCACCAAACAAGGGAGCACCGATATACACTGCATCAGCGCCGGCATTTATGGCAGCCATGCCTTGATACAAGTTCTTGGCTGGGGCGAGTATCTCAATTTTTTTTCGCATTCGAATCAGTCCATCCTACATGTCTATCAGAACGGGCCGCAAAATTATGGATTTTATCTGGCTGGGATGCAGTAGTTTCTTCCATCCAAAACAAAGTCCGTCCTACCAAGCTAAAGGCAGGACGGACTTCGTACTTCGCACCTCGCACTTCGTACTTCCTAGTCTTTCTTCTTCAACTTCTCGGCTTCTTCTTTCAATTTAGCCAGTTCTTCCTGTGCTTTTTTGATATCCGCCTGCAACTGTGTAAGTTTTTGGCTTTCAAGCACTTGTTGTTGTTTTGCGGCTTCTGCCTTCCGGTTCTCCTCCCCAATGATTTGCGCTTTTTCTTCCTTGGTCTGTGCGATTTCCTGGGCGGCTTGTGCTTTGATTTCGTTTACGGACTTGGATTCGTTTTCGCGGGTGGCTGCAATGTTGGCCGCGGTGTCTTGACGGGCTTTTTGTACGCTTTCTGCGGCTTCTTTTTGTGCCAAACCTATCTCTTCGCTGGTTTTTTTACGCGCTTCTGCCGTTTCGGTGGCGTATTGGGTGCGTTTGGCCTCTGATTCCTTACGAGCAGTGGCCACTTCAGCGGCAGCGCGTTCGCGTGCGTCCGTCACTTCTTTCCGCGCCCGCTCCTGGGCGTCAACGACTTCTTTGGCAAATCCGGCTTTTTTATCATCGGCCTCCCGTTTGGCCAAAGTTACGGCTTCAATCGCCTGTTGTTTGGCGGCAGCCACTTCTTTGGCGCTGTTTTCGCGGGCGGCCGCAACGGCATTGGCAGCCTCTTCCTTAGCCTTGCCCACTGCTTCTGCGCTGAGTTGTTTTTCACGGGCAGCGGCTTCGCGGGCAGCTTTTACTTCTTCGGCACCTTTTTGATTGGCTTCCGAAATTTCAGTTGCAGCTTTCTGGCGGGCTTCTGCCACGTCGCTGGCTAGCTTTTGGCGTACGGAGGCACTGTTCTCACGGGCTAGGCGGACGCTGTCGGCTTCAGCGGTTTTAATGGCCAGCAGTACCTGGGCGCTTTGCTTTTTCGCTTCGGCAATGGTGTTTGCAGAATTTTGTTGGGCACGAACGGCGGCTTCTCGGGCGGCTGCTACTTCATTGGCTGCTTTTTCTTTGGCAGCAGCGATTTCGGCAGCGGCTTTTTCCCTGGAAGAAACTACCTCAGAGGAAGAGGCGGTAACGGTTTCCTGTTGCTTTTTTTTGGCTTCGGCTACCGCTGCGGCGGCCTCCGCCTGTATCTGTTTGATTTTTTCTTCGGCGGTCTGTTTGGAGCCGGCGACCTCGGTTGCATACAGTTTTTGGGCCTCGCCTGCCTTGGCATTGGCTTCTTGCACCCGGATGCGGGCCTCTTCTTGGGCTTTGGCGACTTCTTGTGCGCTGCGTTCACGAGCACGCTGGACCTCAGCGGCACTTTCCTGCAAGACCTTGGCCTGTTGTTCTTTGGCTGCTGCGATGGATTTGGCGAGCTCTGCCTGGATTCTTGCGATTTCCTCCTCGGCCCTTTTTTTAGAACTCGCTACTTCGATGGCTATGCTGTCACGTTGGCTTTTGGAACGGGCCTGCGCATCGGCAATGGCTTTGGTAGATTCATCCTGAACCTGTTGTACCGTTTGTGCCGCTTTTTGTTTGCTTTCCACTACCTGTTTGGCAATGGCTGCTTTTTCATCGTTGGCGATTTGTTGTTGTTTGGCAACTTCTTCCCGGATGCGACCAATTTCCTCACTGGCGCGTTTGCGGGCATCGGCAACTTCTGTGGCGGATGCTTCTTTTTGTTTGGCTGCGTTTTCCTTGATGTCGGCCAGTTCGTTGGCAGAGTTTTGCTGAACGAGGGATTTCTCTTCAGCAGCTTTCCTGCGACTTTCGGCTAAGTCTGTTGCCAGCTTTTGCTTTTCCAGGACGGTGTTTTCACGCGTTTTAAGGATTTCGTTGGCAGCTTCTTCCCGGGCTTTCAGGATTTGGTCGGCGGCGGTCCTTTTGCTTTCGACCACATCGGTGGAGGTTTTGTTGGCCTCTTGTTTGGCCAATTCACGTGCTTCGGCCACCATTTTTGCATTTTCTTCTCGAATGCGTTTCAGTTCTTCATCGGCGTTGCTCCGGGCGGAGGCGATTTCATCACCGTATTGAAGTTTGGCTTGTTCGAGTTTTTGTTTGACCGAAGCGATTTCTTTACCTGCTGCTTCCCGGGCCTTTTGCACTTCTTCGGAGGATGCGATGCGGGCTTTTTGAATCTCCTCACCGGCTTGTCGGCGCGCATCCTCTACGTTGGAGTTGATTTTCACCACTGCAGAGTCTGCTTTTGCCCTGCTTTGTGAAACCACCGCTTGTGCTTCGGCTTTGGCTTTTTCCATTTCGGCCAAGCTTGCTTTGCGCGCTTCCAATACCTCGTTGGAATACTCCAGTTTTTTAGCGTTGGCAGCCTCGCGAGCTGCGGCGACCTCTTGTTGGAGCTGCGCTTTGATGGCATCGCCACGCTCCTTTTCAGCCTTTATTTCGGCCCGAATTTTTTCTTTGGTCTTTTCCAATTCTGAGCGCAAGGCGGTTACTTCTGCGTCCCCGCCACCTGAGGTAGAAGTAGCGCCTCCAGTACTGGCAGGTTTGGTACCTGGCTTTCCAGGCGTACCGGGCGTTCCAGTACTTGGAGCCGGTTCTGGCTTGGAAACGGAAGCCCCGGGAGTATCCACCACCGACATCCGGTCTAGGATGGAATTGAAACAAGTCACCAAGTTTTTGAACTCACCTTGCCGTTCGGTATTGATGGTGAATTTGTATTTCTGGCGATCAACAAAGTTGATAAAATTGATGCCTGTGATGTTGGCCTCGGCCAACCATTGCACGGCATCCAGGTCTAGGCGCAGGTTGTTGCGGTGGGTAGGCACAGCACCTGCCACCAGCTCATCCATGCCCGTGAATTTGTAGGCTCGTTCTTTCCCGGCGGCATCCACAAACACAACCTGGTCATCCTGGTTGAACTCAATTCCCCCTTGAGAGGTAAAGCGTGCAAAAACGCC
>JALHPW010000111.1:3835-4987 GCA_022842255.1 Saprospiraceae bacterium
CGAATTACGACGCTGAGGGTGGAGGTGTTGGCAATTTGAATGCCGGAGATCTTCTTGTTTTCTTTGATAACTTTGGAGCAATCTTGCGCCTGAAGGTTTTGAACAGAAAAGAAGGCGAGCAGCAAGATGAAAGATAAAAATCGGGAGAAAGGCTGCATGACTGATTGTGTATAGAAAGGTTTGTGATAATCGGGTAGGACAGGTTTTCTGTTCCAACTTTTTGAAATTCAACAACTTAAAACCTGGAATTCCCCGCGTCAAAGGAATAAAGCAAATCGCATTTGGCGTAAGGCGGGGCAAATTAGATAATTTTTTATGGCCGCAAACGAAAGATGCGTCGAACAACTGTCACGTTGCCCGAATTTTAAGATTTACCTAAGGAATTCAGCCAAATAAATTCCTGAAATCAAAACCCTAAATGTAAGGAATCCCGCAAGGGTGCGTGTATGTTGTCATGCTCGGCCCAATAAGCGCTTTTGCGGGTGGCTTTGAGGGTGCCCTTGCTCGCCATTTTGCCCTGAATTTGTTCTTCCCATCCCAATATCTTGTGGGGGAATGCGGTTTCAAACCGGATTTCCAAGGTTCGGGGTATATCCGTGTATTTGAGCTTTAGGATACTTTCTTTCTCCCCTTTATCTATTTGTATATCAGCGTTTTGCACAACATCCGTTTGGTGGCGCAATCTTGCATAAAGCGCAGCGGGAATTATTTTGGTCTGACCGCTTTGGATACTGGCTGGGTTCAATCGTATGCGGCTCCAAAGCTCATCTTCGAGGAGGGCAAGCGGCAATTGTACATCCTGATCACCTTCCGATTCAAAATATGAAAAACCGCGAAGCCTGTAACCATTGGGCGCCAAATTGTACTGTGCAAAAACATGTCCACACCAATCCTGTACGGTAGTGGTGGTTTTTAAGGTTGGCGAGCCGCTAACGGGTGTAAAAACGGACTGCATGATGGAGTAGTCGTAAATCCCGGTCTGGAAACGACGTATGGCATTGAGTTTTAAGACCGCTGTGCGGTCATCGGGTACGGCGGCGGGGTTGTCCAGCTTAACTTGTTTGGATTTGGAAAGTTCTTCAGTCACAAACACATTGACCTGTTCAGCCTGCCTGATTTCTCCGTAACGTTCCTGGCTAACATCGTAACTAC
>JALHPW010000111.1:4997-10700 GCA_022842255.1 Saprospiraceae bacterium
AAGCGCCATGGGGGCCGGCTCTGACATTTGGATTGGAACAGCGGGTTGCTTGCCGGGGCTTTCCGAACAATTTTGGGTGGCGAGGAGTGCCGATAATGCCAGGGAGGAGGCGAAGAAGGTTTTCATGAAATGTTCGTTTTGTATGTTGAATCCACTAGTGCAAATTACTCCCAATGAGCCGGAGGAATTCGCTTCGTGTTTCGTTTTTCAAAAACTGCCCGGTGAAGGCAGAGGTCGTGGTCAGCGAATTTTGTTTTTGCACCCCACGCATCATCATACACATATGGTGCGCTTCTATGACCACTGCTACGCCCAAGGGTTTCAAAGTGTCCTGGATTACGTCCCGTACTTCCAGGGTGAGCCGTTCTTGGACTTGCAGGCGGCGGGCAAACACATCCACCACCCGTGGGATTTTACTCAAGCCAACGATGTGGCCATTGGGGATATACGCTACGTGTGCTTTGCCAAAAAAAGGCAGGATATGGTGTTCGCAAAGGGAGTACACTTCTATGTTTTTCACCAATACCATCTCGCTGTAATCCTCCCGAAACATGGCAGACTGCAATATGGCAGCAGCATCCTGACCGTACCCTTGGGTTAGAAATTGCATGGCTTTGGCCGCTCGTTCGGGTGTTTTGAGCAGACCTTCCCGCATGGAATCCTCACCCAAGCCCTCTAGGATATCCCGATAGTCTTTTCCAAGCCGCTCGGTAAGAGTGGGATTGTCGTACGAATCACTTTTCTTGTATGCCATTTTTTTGAATGTGGTCAATTTGAATAATGTGGCCAATTGACCACATTCAACCATAATATTCGGCATAAATGGTTTCTGTTTCCCAAAGTTTCACCGCGTGTAATTCGCAGGGGAAACCTTGCAAGGCACCAACCAATCTCTGCCAGATGAGCATAACAAGATTCTCGGTAGTAGGTTGAAGCCCTTTGGGAATAAAATCCACATCCAGATTCAGGTTGCTGTGGTCCAGGTGGTCGACTACCTGTTCCCGGATAATTTCGCTGAGCTTTTTGACATCTATCACAAAACCAGTGATGGGGTCTGGCAGCCCCTTGATGGTGACGTGCAGACTGTAATTATGGCCGTGCCAGTTCTTGTTGGAGCATTTTCCGAACACTTCGCGGTTTTGCTCTTCTGTCCAATCCTCCACCCAAAGTTTGTGGGCGGCATTGAAGCGTTCGATTCGAGTGATGTAAACCATTCTCCTTCAGTATGTTTGCGCCTGTTTGCGCGCGTTTGAGCGGGCAAAATTAGGTGTAAAGTTTGATTGGTCTAAGGACTTTGAAGGGATTGACTACTTAAAAGCTTGGAAAACGGCTTTAATCTGCCTAGCCAAGGCATTTATCTAATAATAAGGACTCGACGGACATTATGCGTTTTTTTTGCTTCGAACCAGCCCCACCAAATCAACCAATCCCCAAATCAACAAATTCACTTCAAAGATGAAAACCCGCAGCCTGCTTGACCGCATTTACGCATTTCTCAACCGACGGGCGGTGTACCACTCGTTGTTTTGGCTGGCCTTGTATGGCACCATGGTAGGCACCAGCCTGCGTCAGGGCATCAGTGTCGAAACGACGCTGTGCAATGAAACGATTCAAGCCTTGTTTTTTGCGGGGTTGGTTTATTTCAATCTTTTGTACCTGATTCCCAATTATTTAGCGCGCCACGCCTTCATCTATTTTGGTTTGGTTCTGGCCGCTTGTGCCATTGTTACGCCCATTGAGGTGCTGGTGCTTTATCTGGTTTACGCTGATTCCCCAGAGTATCAGGCTACGGTGGTCGATCAGCAGGTGCGAATTTACTTGGGCAATGTTTTTGTGACCATATTAGCCACGGTTTTGCGGGTAATCATGGATTGGTGGCGCTACCAAAATGAAAAGCAGGTGTTGCTCACACAAACCATGCAGTCTGAACTGCGGTTCCTGAAAAGTCAAATCAACCCGCATTTTCTGTTCAACACGCTGAACAACCTCTATGCCCTCACCCTCAAAAAGAGCGACAAAGCCCCGGAAATAGTCCTGAAACTAGCCGAAATCATGCGCTACATGCTCTATGAGTGCAATGAGCGCAGGGTACACCTGTCCAAAGAAATCCACTACCTATATAATTACCTTGATCTAGAACGCCTTCGGCAACCTAAAGAGGCCGACATCCGCTTTGTGGTGGAAGGCCACGTGAGCGAGCAGTTGGTGGCGCCGCTTATGTTCGTACCTTTTGTGGAAAACAGCTTCAAACACGGACTCAATCACGCCACCACGGGCGGGTTTGTGCGGATTCGGCTTTCCGTACAAGGGGAAGACCTGGAGTTTTTTATCGAAAACAGCAAGGTCGACCAAATGCCCCGCCCCAGCCATCCTAGAAGCGGCGGCATCGGCCTAGCCAATGTGAAGCAGCGCCTACAAATTCTTTACCCCGAAAACCATGACCTGGAAATCGTGGATGAACCCAACCGGTATGCCGTGACCTTGCGCTTGAAAATGGTGTAGGTCCAGTAGTTTAAAAGGCATAAAAAAAACGCCGCCCCACAATCAAATGTGGAGCGGCATTTTTTGTTAATATCAGACAATCAATTGTTTATCTCGTCCGAATTATGGTCTGGGTCACAACCTTATCCCCAGTCACTATGCGTAAAAAATAAAGTCCGTCCGCCATTTGGTTGGCCTGCCATTGGAACAGCATATCTCCTTCAATGAGACCTTTGTGCAGGTTTGCTACTTCTTGCCCCATGGCATTGAGGATGCTAAGTTGGGCATCCTGGGCCTTTACGCCTTTCAATTCGATGTTCAATACATCACTGAACGGCACAGGGAAACACCGCACTGCACCTTCCAAAGAAAGTTCGGTAGGCTGGTCGCGGTTGCCTTGGGGACGAGCGTCTGTATTACAAAGGCCACCATAGACCATGACAGCGCCCTGGTCTGCATTTGCACCGTTGTTGTCCAGGGGCGCACCAAGGATAATATTGCGTCCGCTGATAGCAGCACAGCTCCCCAATGCGTCGTCTTGTTGACCGCCGCCATCTGTCAGCTGGCCTACCGTCACCCAAACATCTCCATCCAGCAGATAGACGAAGGCCCCTCCGGAATTCGAACCAAATGGGTCATCGCCCTCGGCTGAAACCACTGCGTATGGCTCGTCGATGCCAACTCCGCTACCAAAATGGTCGCCAGCGGCACCATTGTATTCGAGTATGATCTGGCGCTGTCCCCAGCTATTGGAGATACCGTTCTGGTTTTTGTAGAAAATAAATGCAGCCCCGGCATCGGCACCTTTAAGGTCGTTGCGATCGGCACCAACAATGGCCCAAGGTCCACTGATGCCCACGCTTCCACCGAAGTTGTCGTTCTGGCCCGCTTGGTTGCCGCGCACCCGCGCTACTTGTCCCCATGCATCGGGACCAAACTGGTTTCTGCCAAAAATATAGGCTGCGCCTGAATTTTGCTGCAAGCCATCGACGCCCGGAGCACCTACGATAGCATATTCGCCATCAAGGTCCACGCTGGCGCCCATGTTATCGTCCGCAGCCCCCGTGTTCGCCACCATTTTTGCTACTTGCCCCCAATTGTCAGCGCCACCTGTGTTCCGGTAGAATACATACGCTGCTCCGGAATTGGTTCCGCTTGCGTCGTTTTGGTCTGAACCTACGAGCAGACGGTCGCCATCCAGGGCTACACTGGAGCCAAAATTATCGGCTGCAGCGGGGTCGTTGGCTACCACAACTTTGACGAAATCCCATTGGTCGGCGTTATTTGGGTTCTGATGGAACATATACACCGCTCCCTGGTTGCCAAACTGGTCGTCGTCCAAAGGCGCACCCACTGCAGCCACCCCATTGGCGATGGATACACTTGCACCGAAGTTGTCGCCAGCCGCCAAACCAGGCGCAGAGAGTTCGGCAATCTGCCCCCATTTGTTGTCCCCGCTTTTATCACGGAATAGGATGTAGGCGGAGCCGATGCTTTGTCCAGAGGCATTCTTTTGGTCGGAGCCTACAATGGCATAATCGCCCGAAATGTCTACACTCACGCCATACTCTTCAGCGGCCGCACCGTCGCTGGCGAAGCGTTTGATGAGGGAGGTCCAATCTTGGGCCTCGTCTACCCAACCATCACAGTCGTCGTCCAAACCGTTGCAAAGTTCTTGGCGTGCACCAACGGAAATCTGGAAGAAGCAGGAGGAGACATTTCCGGACCCATCGGTTGCGGTCACCTCGATATTGGCCAGGCCAATACCAAAGCTGGAACCTGGGGCGCTGCTGTAATCTATGGTTGCGCCAGGACAATTGTCTGTTGCGGAGGCAGCATAACTAACCGTTGCTATGCAATCCCCCTCGTCGGTTTTGACGTTTATATTGGCTGGGCAATCGACCACTGGCGGTTCGTTATCTTGGATGGTGATATTTTGAACACAAGTAGTGCTGTTGTTCGACCCATCGGTAGCTACCCAAGTAACAACAGTGGTGCCTACTTGGAAAACCCCGGTACTGTTGTTAGTGGTTGTAACGCCCACGCAGTTGTCCTGCACGCTTACTGCGCCCAGGTTAATTCCTAGGGTGGCACTGCAATCGCCATAATCGGTCCCTTTTGCAATATCGGAAGGACAATTGATGCTTGGTTTTTCGGTGTCGTTGACCTTTACTGTGAACGAGCAGGTACTGACGTTCATGTTTACGTCAATCGCTCGCCATACGTTGGTGGTGGTGCCTACTGGGAAAACTGAGCCACTAGACAGTCCACTCAACAAGCTGACCGAAGCGATCCCGCAGTTGTCGGTAGCGGTTGGTGTGGGGTAAGTGGTTGTTGCACCACATACCCCCAAATCATTGCCTTTAACAATGTTTGCAGGGCAGGTTATAGTGGGCAGCGTCACATCTTTAACCGTTACTGTAAAGGAGCAAGTGGCCGTCAACCCAACACCGTCTGTTGCCCGGAAAACGATGGTGTTGACGCCTACTGGGAATACTGAGCCACTTGGCAGGCCACTTTGCAGTGTGATACTTGGGGCGGCACAGTTGTCAGTAGCGGAGATTGCTCCGTAGGTCACTACAGCGCTGCAAGCGGTGGCTGGGCTGTTGTTGGCCATCACACTGGCTGGGCAGGTGATGGAGGGTGGCGCGATATCCTGTTTTGTGAAACTCCAAATATTGCAGCCCGATGCGGTGCCTCCAGGGCCGACAGGGCGGATTTGCCAAAAATAGGTGCCGTTGGTTGGCGTGTTTACGGCAAAACTGGTGGCAGCCGTATTGCCCACAAATGGCGGGGTGGCACTGGTGCCAAAATAGACATCATAACTGGTTGCCCCTGGCGATGTGGGCCAAATTAGCGTTTGGGTAGGTGTTGGACAGATATTCGTCTGACCATTGGTCGGAGAACTTGGGCTTGCTACACACGGAGGCGCAGCCGAAGGACAGATAATTTGGAATGTCTGCGTAGCGGTAATAGTTGTTTCTGGGTCGTACAAGATGTAATAGGTGGTGCCCGCTGTCAGGGTACCCATACTAGCCGTGGTTGGGGAGAGTATATCATCTATACAAGTCCACCCTGTAGCGTTGCAGCCCCCGGAAGCGTCCTTGAGAAAATAGTCAACGAAGAGGGAATTGGTAGCAGTAACTTGCAATTGGTGAACTCCAGTTGAGGTCGGGGTAAAGGCATATAATTGCTCTTGCCCTGGAGTTGTAAAACCGCAAG
>JALHPW010000112.1 GCA_022842255.1 Saprospiraceae bacterium
GCAAAAGTAAAGGTCCTGGTTTTTAAACAAGACAATATAAAACAAATAATTTTAAAAATAATTTCTTAAAAACAGACGTTTGAGCGCATTCTGTATATCTTTGGCAAGACTATTGCCGTTCATCTGCATTCTCAAACCTTAATCACATTATCAGCGAACTTTTTTCATCTTATGCAATCAGCAAAAAAAACGCTTTTCATCCTGCTTTTCATTTCAACTGCACTCCACGTTTCCGCTCAAGTAACCACGGTACGTCGGTATAATCCCACAGGCAGTTCGGCTACCCCACAAACGTATTCCAACGAAAGTGCCTCCGACGCGGCCACCCGCCGTGCGGCAGCGCTTTCCAAAGTGCAAGGTGCTCCGGTCAAATCGTTTTCTTCCAAAGGAACCGCCCCGGCCCAGTACAGCACCGACGGCCCGGTTCCGGTAGAGTACGTATCGGCGCCCAACCCGGCTACCACGTTCACGGTCAACGGCGCCTCGGTAGAGCGCAACGTCCGCAAAGGACAAGGCCAAGTCGGTAACCTGCTCTTCACCCCCATAGCGGAGCTGCATTATGTACAATTTGCGGTGTACTGCAAAAACACCCCGGTCGACAAAGCGCCCCCCATTGAGGGCCTGATGCTTTTGTGGCACGAGGGCAGCAAATGTCCGGGCGGCGAAGCAGGGGCCTGCTACATCGTAAAAGGATATGAAACGGCGGAAGACGCTAAGGCAGCTGTCAACCAGTACAAGGCCAGCCGTATTGATTGTTGGTACAACCCTGCACTGACCGGTGCGGCGGTGGAAGTGATTGGAGTGCGCTCGTAAGGCGGCTTGATTTTCAGTAAAACAACAGCGCCACTCCGGGTATTGGGGTGGCGCTGTTATTTTATCGCTAGGTCGCGTGCATTGCGAAAACGGAGCTACGCTGCTTTTACATCACTGCCTTGACGAGTAGTGGAATGCTGAAAAGATCACCTTGACTATTCACCCTTCGACCTGCTCAAGGTCCACAAAGTGGGTGCTTCATTATTGACCCCAAATAAAAGTCCCTTTTTCCCCGCCACTTTGATATTGGTCAATGCCCGCACGTCGCCGCGAACTTGAAGGCCACTTTCAGGAGGAGAGACGTATTTAAAACTTCCCTTGCCATCAGACAAAAATAACTGTCCGTGGTTGCCACCTAGGTTTCCAAGCTTTACTCGGGCGTGCGTCCGATTTCCAGCCAAAACAAGGTCAGTATGCCCATCATGGTTGGCATCCAAGGAGACAATGGCCTCTACGGGCGCAAATTGGGCTTCTTTGGGCAATGAGTGCCGTTTGAATTGCCCGCCTACGTTTTCAAACCAAAGGGATTCCAATGTTTTTGCGTGCTTGTATTCGGCACGTTTCAATTGTTCTGGTGTAAAAATATCGCCGACCTGTGCATCAGCATAGTCTTTGAAATAATTGAACTTTTTTCGCAGGTAGGGAAGCTGACCAGTCAGGTCTTCCATCGAAATGAAAGGGTACGATTTGCCTTGCACATAGTAGAAAAGCAGCGGGTCGAGACTGCCGTTTTGGTCAAAATCTGCAGACCAAAGTTCGAGTGGCTCAGTAACCGTGGCGTGTAGCTGCGAGTTTAAACCCAAGTTGCCAGCCACAAGATCAAGGTCGCCATCGCCATCAAGGTCTGCGGCATGAATCGTGTTCCACAACCCCTCTGTATTGGATTCAACATGCTGGGAGGTTTGGTCGCTCAATTCGCCCATCTGGTTTTCAAAAAATCGGATGGGCGACCATTCCGCCACACTGACCAAATCGAGGTCTTTGTCGTTGTCCAGGTCTAGCCAAACGGCATTGGTAGCCCCAGGCAATAATTTTTTTAGTGAAAACCGCGCGTGCCCATCGTTTTCAAGTAAATGACTTTCAGCCGATTGCGGATAACGGCCGGGTACAATGCCGCCCCCCACGAACAAATCCAGGTCCCCATCCCCATCCATGTCTCCTGGAATAACGCAGGTGCTCGGCTGGGAGGAGGACGGGAGGGGGGCAAGCGCTTTGGTAAATTTCCCACGTCCATCATTGAGGTAAAAGCGGTCTTGCAAGGCCGGGTCATTGGGCTCAAATTCGTATCCTCCTGAACAGACATAGAGGTCTTGATCTCCATCCCCATCCCCATCAAAAAAAGCAGCGGCAACGTCTTCACACGCGGCATCAGTGGCAATATCTGGTTGTGGCAATCCATTAAATCCTGTCCCTGATTGAAGGAATACTTGCCCGGATTGCCCGTTGGCGCCTCCCACAAAGACATCTTCTAGACCATCCCCGTTTACATCGGCGACCGCAATTGCCGGGCCTTGACGAGAATAAAACCATGGGAGCAGGCTTTGGCGCTTAAAGTCATTGTTTTCGTTTTCACGGTGTTGAAAGGCAATTGCATCGGACTTTGTTGGTACAAAAAGCGATTTTTTAGGAAGGGTAGCGTAGTCATGTCGGCCTTTGGCATGCTCTATTTTCAGCGTCAAAATTTGCTTGGTTGGTACGTTTGCCAGCACCTCGCGCTCATCGGTAGGCCATACGATCACGAGAGAATCTAAGCGAGCCGTTTGCCCCAGGCCCAAGGATAAAATGGGGTCCACGGTAGCTTGAAAACCACGCACGATGTTTTGTTCGAGGTAAAAGACCTGTCCATTGGCATAGGCCCAGATTTTAGCGCCTATGCCATTCGGATTGCCTTTTGGGCCCTGCAATTGGATACGCAGCCAATGGTTTTGCGGGTTTTTGTCTGCGTGGTTTTCCAAAATACTTGCATAGTCGTTGGTATTGTTCAAAACCAGATCCAGGTCACCATCATTGTCTAAATCCGCCCAAGATGCACTTTGGGTGACTACTGGTTTGGACAATCCCCAGGCAGCTGCCTGATTGGAAAACTTCAGCCCACCTTCATTTTTATAAAAATAATTGGCTTCAATGATGGGGGGCATTTTTTGTAAATATTCTTGAAAAGTCACACTTTCCTTGCCTTTTTGGATGTTTATGACCTCATCTGCCGTGAATTTCAAAAAATCCATGTTGGTGTGGTCTCGCGGGTATCCATTGCTCACAAACAGGTCGCGCAAGCCATCATTGTCAAAGTCAAAAAAAAGGGACGACCAGCTCCAATCCGTGTTGGACACGCCAGCAAATTGGCCAATCTCAGAAAAAGTGCCGTCGCCATTGTTGTGCTGCAGCATGTTGCGGCTATATTGTTTGTAAAAGCCGCTTCGTATCATTTGGTATACTTTTTCAAAATTATCCACGCCTGAGTGCATTTTTTGAAGGTGATTGCCCTCTGGAAGCATGTCTAGGCTTACTAGGTCTGGAAGTGCGTCGCCATCAATATCCGCAAGGTCGCAACCCATTGAAAAAAGCGAGGTATGGTCGAAATACCGGACTAGTTCTTCCTTAAAAGTCCCGTCTTTTTGATTGATGAAAAGGTAGTCAGGCTCATTAAAATCGTTGGAGATAAATACATCGGACCAGCCGTCCTGATTGAGGTCGCAGGTAATTATGCCCAGACTAAAAGAAAGGACATTGGAAGTGACCCCTGCGGCTTCGGTGATATTGGTGAACTTTTGGCCGTCATTCCGCAATAGTTTGTTGGTAAAACCAGGGTTCTTTTTGTTTTTTATCTGATAGATGTCAAGCGAGCCGCGCGAATATTCCACCGTAGAATGGTTGAGCAAAAACAGGTCCAGGTCGCCGTCTTTATCATAGTCAAAAAACGAGGCTTGGGTGGAATGGGCCGCATCATCAAGGCCGTAATCGGCAGATTTCTCTTCAAACCGAACGGTGCCTTTTGCATCCTTGCCTTTGTTGATGAACAGCAGATTGGACCTCAGGTTATCAAAGGGGTATCCAGCGCGACAAATATAGAGGTCAAGCCATCCATCCTCATTGATGTCAACAGGGGTTGCACCGGTACACCAACCCTCTTTTTCTGCAATGCCCGACTCTAGGGTAATGTCCTGAAATTCAAAATCCCCCTTGTTCAGGTACATACGGTTTTTAACCATGTTTCCGGTAAAAACCAGGTCCTGCAAACCGTCGTTGTTGAAATCACCGATGGCGGTGCCACCACCATTGTAGAAGTATTGATACTTGAAAATATTAAAGGTTTCTTTTTCGATAACCAGGTTGCGAAAATCAATACCCGTTTGGCTACGCGGCACCTCGCTGAAAGCTGTATCAGAGGGCGTTTTGCCAGTGCAAGCGAAAAGGAATAGGACGGAGATTGCGAAGAGGATTTTCATGGCGGAAAATGTACGATGTATTTGTAAATTGCTAAAAAAAGCCTGCCTGCGGTTCAAGGCAGGCAGGCTCATATCACTATGCTAAAGACTCATTAAACCTTAATCGATATCCCACCAAAGGGCGGTGCCGCCATTGTCTGGGCCACCCAGGCATTGAACTGCCTTGGCGACTTCGGTTGCATTGGTCTGGAATTCTCCAGTGGGGAAATTGATACGTTTGATAAACTTATCGGTATCAATTTTGCCACCTGAGTTGTTGATAACCACTGGGAATAGCTTGGGATAGCCTGTGCGCCTAACCTCCGACCAGGCTTCTTGCCCGTCTGGATACATCGAAATCCATTTTTGGGTGATGATTTTTTCCAGTTTGCTTTCAAAACTAGCGGCATCATCCCATTTTATGGTGGCCGTACTGGTGTTTGCGATGTTGTTTGCGCTGTTTACAGGGTCAACGTATGGGATAGGCGTACTGGTCGCGTCGGCCAGATAAGTGGTTGCATCCAGGCCGTATTGCGCGAAAGAGATTTTTACACCCATTTCGTACATTTCCTGGGCGGTGCCCCCCATGTTCCAGTTCCGGGCAGCTCCTTCAGCCCGAAGGAAAAAGACTTCTGCAGCGGTCATTAGCTGAATTTTACCCAAGTCGACCAAGGACGAAAAGCCCTGATAATCGCTTTTGGCCGCAATGGCAATACCCTGACGGATACCTTTGATTTGACCAGGGACGACTTCAGAAGGGTTAAAATATTTAGCTAAACGAGGGTCATTGTACCCCTTGAGGATACTTTCCATCGGGGCACCCATGCGAATGTCGTTCCATGCATTGTCCATCACATTCAGCGGGTGGGTGATACCGGCATCGCTGGTAACCAGGAAGTTGTCGTCATTGCTAATAATAACACCAAGTGGGTGGCTAGTGGCCTTTTCGCCCTCTGTTTTAGCACGGGCCGGATCAACTTTTGAAATGCGTATGGCAAGACGAAGTCGAAGCGAATTGGCAAAACGAACCCATTTGGAATAATCGCCACCATATACCAAATCGAAATTGGTGAAGGATTTGCGAGAATTCGGGTCTTGTGCAAGTGGGGTCAGCGTGGCTACCGCATCATCCAGGTCTTTGAAGAAGGCATCGTAGGCAACCTCCTGGCAGTCGTACTCAACGCCACCATCTGCGGTGAGCCTTCCAAATTTGGTGTAGATGATAGGACCATAAATATCGCTAATGCGGTGCATGGCCTCTACTTTGCAAATTTTTGACCAAGCGATGAACTCAGGGAACTCGGTGCCCGCGTTGCGCTCTGCTTCGAGCAGCGGCGACATAACATTGCTGTAAGCTACGTTCCAGGGCCAGGTATTCCAACCGTCCACCAGGTCGTAGTTCATGTTGTTTGAGTTGCCACGGAACGGCGTTGGAGGCATCATGTAGCCTGAGTATACGTCAGCAATGAGGTTTTGCTGCAATTGGGTAATCCAAGCGGGCGTATAAGAGTAGATGTTTTGCAGAACGCCTTTGAAGGGCTCTCCAACGAGTTTGTAGTCTACCGCCAGCTGGTCATTGGAAATCCCGTAAGGGTCCTTATTGATTTCCTCAAAGTCCTTCGTACAGCTGTTGAAGGAGACCACTGCAACCATGGCGGCAGCTAAGAGGGAAGAAAAAATTAAAACTTTCTTTTTCATATTCAAAGATTTGAAAACAATGTTTATGGATGGAACATTGTGGTTTTAGAGAAAAGAAGCCGGTTAGAATGTGAGGTTTAAGTTCACACCTAGGCTACGGGTAGCGGGAGCAGCAAACGAATCCACACCCTGAAGACCAGTACCGGTCGACATGGAAATCTCCGGGTCGAATGGGGCTTCCTTGGTGATGAAGAACAGGTTGCGGCCTACTACAGAGATCCGAACTGCTGAAAGACAATTTGATTTGCTCACCAAAGATTTGGGCAGCGAATAACCAATAGAAAGTTCGCGGAAGCGGATGTTGGTAGCATCGTACACATAGTTTTCGGTAAACCCTGCGCGTCCACCAACCGCTTGATACCAGGTTTGGGCATCAATTTTTCCAGCTGCGGAACCGTCTGGGCGCACTGCACCCACATCGATACCGCCGTTGTTTCTTGCTTCTTCAGATGCTTTAGAAACACCGATTTCGTCGATCATCGCCTGTGTGATTGACATTACTTTGCCACCGAAGCGACCATCGATCAGGAAGCCTAGGCTGAAGTTGCCGAACCGTATGTTGTTGTTCCAGCCGAGCATAAAGTCTGGGTTAGGATTGCCCACGATGTCCAAATCCCCTGAAATGGGTTTGTTGTCTGCATCCAGCATAATATTGCCATTTGCATCGCGCATAAACTTTTTGCCAAGGATATCGCCAAATTGACCGCCTTCTTTGATGACCATGGCATAGTTGTTCACGCCGGCGCCAGAGATTGTAAACACCCCATCGCTCAGGCGATCGTCCAGCTTGATCACTTTGTTTACGTTGCGGGTAAAGTTAAGGCTGGTATTCCATTCAAATTTGCTGGAACGAACCGGAGTGTAATTGACTGCGGCTTCGATACCGCTGTTCTGGATATCGCCCGCATTGATGATGTAGGCGGTATAGCCTGACCCAAATGGGGCGGCAATGGAAAGGCGCTGGTTGGTGGTATTCGATTTGTAGAAGGTGATGTCGAAACCAAGGCGATTGTGGAGGGTGCGCAGGTCAAGTCCAGCCTCCATGGCAGTTGAAAGTTCGGGCTTCAACTCCGTGCCAGGCAAAGGGCGAACGGTATTCACCTGAAGGCCGTTTACGGAGCTGATGGAATTGAGCGGATAGGTGTCGTAAGCAGAAACACCATTGCCCACTTGGGCGTAGGAAAGGCGGACTTTCGCGAAATCAATGCCTTTCATACTAACCATTTCAGACAGGATACCCGTAAGACCTACCGAAGGATAGAAGAACGAGGTGTTGTTGGTATATGCCAGGGTGGAAGACCAGTCGTTACGGCCGGTCACATCGAGGTAAACCATGCTCTTGTACCCAATCTGTGCACTGGCAAAAACCGATTGCAATTGTTGTCGGGTGAGACCTTCTGCAATGCTTGCCCCAGGCTGCTTTATGTTCTGAATGCTGAAGACATTGGCAAAACGAAGGTCAGCGCCTTTCGAATCTACGAACTGTGTGCCAAGGCGTGTATCATAAATACTGGTACCAACCACTGCGTTGAACCCAAACTTTTCAGAGGGGCGGTCAATGATAAACAAAGCATCCCCATAGCTGGAAGAACCTTCGTTTTTGGACAGGATATACCGACCGTTCGCATCAGCCAATGTTGTTTGGGTAGACGCATAGGCTTTTAGGTCGTTTTTGTCGTAGGTTTTGTCTGCTGAGCCACGCAATTGGAAGCTAAGCCAGTTGTTGAATTTCCACATACCGGTCACCATAGCGATCATACGGTCGCGAGAATCTTCGCGCGGGACACGGTTGAGTATCCAGTAAGGATTTTGTTGGTTGTCCTGATCGGCAGTCCAATTCTGTACATTGGTATTTCGAGCAGAAGAAAACGTTTCAAAATTATCTTTGTAATCCTGGAAATCAAGCCCGCGTGGGAAGAAATACAAGCCGGTAAGCGGGTTGTAGTACAGACCGGAAGTCTGGCGGTTTTTGCCAGTTTGGTGTACGTAGTTCAGGTTTGCGCTAAGATTCAGTTTGTTGTTAAAGAAGTTAGCGGTTTCCCTGAAGTTCAGGTTGTACCGTTGAAGGTTGCTGGTTGGGACAATTCCTTTCGCGCCCGTATGCGCAAAGGAAAAATAGGATTGCGCTGTTGAGTTACCCCCCGTCAGGGACAAAGAATTGATCAGCGTGGTTCCGGTTTGGAAAAAATCCTTCACATGGTCAGGGCTGGTGCCCCGCGCGCCCCAACTGTCCAATGCACCAGGTGCGGTTTGTTGGTAAGAGAACTGGAGTTCTGGCAATTCGATGGGGTTCTCCATGGTAAAGTTAGAGGAGTAATTCACCGAGGTCATGCCAGGTTTGCCTTTTTTGGTAGTAATCAGGATAACCCCGTTGGCTGCCTGTGAGCCGTAAAGGGCCGCCGCCGAAGCGCCCTTCAACACCGTTGAACTTTCAATGTCTTCCGGGTTGAGGTTAGAGATTGCATCCCCACCGTCCGACCCCGGGGAGCCGGAACCAGCCGATTGTCCCCAGATATCACCGGGCTGCGCCGGAGAATAGTTGAACATCGGGATACCGTCTATTACGTAGAGTACATTGTTGTCGCGGGTAGATTTACTGCCGCGCAACACAACCCTTGTTGAGCCACCTACACCCGAGCCGCTTCGGTTGATCTGTACCCCAGCCACTTTACCCGAAAGGGAATTGACAAAACTGGGGTCTTTTACGCGAACCAGCTCATCATTGCTGATCTCGGTTGCCGCATAGGTCAAGGATTTTTTTTCGCGAGAAATACCAAGTGCCGTTACCACCACTTCATCAAGCACGGAGCCAGAAGTCATAGTGATGTTGACGGTTGTATTCCCACCCATGGATACCCGGGCTGTCTCGTAGCCTACATAGGAGACCACAAGTGTTCCGGAGGTGTTGCTGACCGTTAGGCGGTAATTGCCATCTACGTCGGTCAGGGTACTGTTTCGCGTACCCGCCTCGTTAACGGTAGCACCGATGAGTGCTTCACCAGTAGCGCTGTCCGTCACTTTGCCTGAGACGGCCTGTGCCAGCACTTGCCCACTGATTGCCAGGCAAAGTAGCAGCAAGGGAATCTTGAAAAGACCCCTGTCAGACAATTTTGTGAAAAAGACTTTCATACAAAAGGAGTTGTTTAGTGAAAAAAAAGGATGAAAAGAAAAGTCAAGTGGTCTTTTTAGTTGATATCTTACCAAATGAATACCCAGAAGTGGCATAAAAAAAGATGAAAGCATAAAGCGGGATCAGGATGCCATATGCCTGCTGCTCGTTAAAATGATCGGCCAAAAAACCGTAGAGCAAGGGGGTGAGCGCACCGCCAACTACCCCCATGATCAATAGTGCCGAACCTTGTTTGGTGAAACGCCCCAACCCATCAAGTGCCAATGGCCAAACAGAGGGCCAGAGTAAGGCATTGAACAACCCCAACAACGCTACCGCCCAAACCGAAGATTGGCCCGGCGTCAGCAAAACAGCAACAGAGAACACGATGCCCATCACGGCCGTACCCTGAAGCAAACGGCGTTGTTGGATATATTTTGGGATGACCACAATGCCTACCAGGTAGCTGGTAATCATAAAAAGCATGGTGTAGGTGGCAAAATATCGAGCTTCCTCAAACAGTAAGCCCTGGTACTGCCCATATCCAATAATGGAATCAACGGCTAAGACCTCCACGCTCACACTACAAAAAATGGTGAGTGCCCCTAGTAATAAATGGGGGTATTGAAAAATACTGCTTTTGGGGGCGTTCTCCTCGCCTTCTGGTTCGGTCTCCTCCAAATCCGGAAGGTTGGAATAGCGCACCATGATACCCAGTCCAAACAGGAATAGAGCCATAACGGCATAGGGTAGGATGAGCCGGGCAGAGAGCTCATCGAAAAGCAAGGCCTGGTCTGCTGGGGACATAGAGGGCAACTGAAGGTTGATCTTGTCCACCTCATCATCACTTTTCGTTAAGACACCAATCAAAATCAATGGCGCTACGGCCCCGGCCACTTTATTGCAGATGCCCATGATACTGATTCGCTGTGCTGCCCGATTGATGGGCCCAAGAATCGTGATGTAGGGGTTGGAAGCTGTTTGCAAAAGGGTCAGCCCGCTGGCCTGTACGAACAATGCAACCAAAAACAGGGGATAGGCTCGCTGCATGGCAGCTGGAACAAACAATAATGCGCCCATTGCCATCACAACCAGCCCAACCGTCATGCCATTTTTCAGGCCAGTTTTACGTAAAACCCAGGAGGAGGGCAATGCCATTACCACATAGGATATGTAAAAGGCAAATGCTACCAGCATTGATTGGGAAGCATTCAGGCTGCAGATGAGCTTGAAGTATGGGATCAGTACCGCATTGATCCAGCTAAAAAAACCAAAAACAAAAAACAGGATGCCCAACAGCATGAGCGCACTGCGGTGGTTCTGATTTTGTAGCGTAGTAGATGTTTTTTCCATGATGTTCTAGACCTCTGCTTTGGGGTTGCGAATTTTTCGATCGGATGCGCCTCCGGTTCGTCCGTGGTCAAAGCCTTGCGCACGTTCCAAATCAATCATGGCTTGTGGTCGGAAGTTTACGATAAGGGCCCTTCTGTTTGAGTTTGTGCTGTTGCCACGGCTGTAATGCAAGGTTCCCCCGTGATGAAGCACACAAGAACCTGGGCGCAGCGGTGTATTGAT
>JALHPW010000113.1:0-2996 GCA_022842255.1 Saprospiraceae bacterium
TTGCGCGGCTTGCCATCAATCACTCGGATGTTTCAGCTTTCCTGAAGTATATATCGGTTAATAAAATTCTCGACGCATACGCCAAGGACCCAAAAGTGATCACAGAAGCGGAGCGTTTGGATTTCTTGTTACAATCCATTCAACTGTATGATATTCAGGAGGAAGCAAACAAAGAGGTCATCAAAGACAACAACTATCCAACCACCAAAAGAGGCGCTGCCGCACTTTCGCTGGCACTTCAGACCGACAATTCGCCTGCCATGCAAACCCGTTGTGCCACCGCAGCACCCTTGGCCGCGAAATATGAGAACTCCAGGGAGCATGCATTGAAGATGTTCGACTATTGTTACAAAAACAAATATGCCGCTTCGGACGATTTTCACAACGCCGCCCTGCAACTGGCCAAAACTACCTTTACAAGCGGGACACCCGATACACGGGCCAATGCCCAAGTGATTGGCGATGCTGCTTTGACCGCCTTGGTGGCCAAAGTATCGCCCAGTGAATGTGAAAAATACCGGCAATATGCCCTTGAATATCAGGCTATTGGCTTGGCCAGCAAAGGCCAGGCTTTGGACCAGCGTGCTGCTTCTTGCCTGAAAGCGCGCGAAGAAGCAGCCCGCAAAGCCGCAGCTGCCCAGCGCAAACAAGCCCGGCGTGCCAATCGGAATTTCAACATGTACCTCGGTGTGGACGTGATTCCGCTCCTGACTTCGGTGGAAAAAATGGACTTTGGCGGGCACGTCGATTTGCGCGGAAGAAAAGTGGCCCACTCTTTTGGCTTTTCCATGGTAAACCTGCGCAAGGATTACAATTCCAACCGGACCAAATGGGATGGCAACCGCTATTTCTACAGCTTTAAAATTTTCACCAAAGACGGGGACGAGCCCAGTTATACCGGACTGTATTTTGGATACTCCGATAAAACCTTTGAAAACCTGCTGTCCGTGACCGCCACTTCCGAAGACGGCAGCGATATTCGGACGCTGGATATCACGCCAGTGGACAAACAGTACGAATTGATGTGGAACAGTGGGATGCAGGCACTGGGTAAACCTTTTGGGGTTGATTTTTGGTTTGGGATCGGAGCTTCATACAATCAACTGTCTTTCAAGGAGTTGGACCCTGCCGATGGTTATACGTTTACGGGGCACGACTTTTTTGACAACCGTAAAAAACTGGAAAGTATCAACCTCAAGATGCGGATGGGCCTTTCTATTGGATTAAATTTTGGGAAAAAACGTTCCTAGGGAATACATAAGGGCACAAAAAAAGGGCGCGGGTCTTTTCCCGCGCCCTTAGAATTTTTCAATTCTGAGAACAATACTTACACACTGATTTATATATGACGAAAACCGTGCCAGAAAATGAATTGTTTCGAATTGTATTGATTTATACTATGACGGTTGGATTTTTTTGCCACGAATTGCATTGATTTACACTATGTCGGTTGGATTTTTTGCCACGAATTGCACGAATTTACACTAATTATGGTCTCAATTCGTGTAAATTCGTGCAATTCGTGGCAAAAAAATCGTGGTCGAAAAATTAGTAGCAGCAAAACCTACTTAGACAAAAAATCCAGGTACAAGGTTTGCAAATAGGCCTGGGCATTCGCGCGGTCCACAGAATCCAGTTCACCCTCAAAAATGCGCCACTCCTTGCTGCCGAATTCATAAAAACCCTTGCCCCGCGCAGTGGCCCAACCCAAGCCGTTTTCATTGGTATAGTAGGCGAAGCCAATATTTTTTCCCTCAAACTTTTCCACAGCATCTGCCAAAAACAAATCCCGACTCCATGGCAGCATTGGGGATGCTGCTCTATCGTGATTGAGCAGGCGCTGTATGATTTCGGGTATATCGTGGTGGTTTCCAAAAACCTTCACTTTTTGGTTGTTCCAATGCTTTAAAAGTGGCTTTCCGAAAATAATGAGCGGAACGTGCCGTGATGCTGGCCTGTCCATGCCCAAACCTCCCGGCTGGGAGGCGCCATGATCGGCCACAAGTACAAATACGGTATTGTTGTACCAAGGCTGTTGTTCAGCGGATTTGAAAAATTCGCCCAGCGCATGGTCCACAAATGCAGCGCTGTTCAGGAATTTTTCGCGGTCGCTCGAACCCGTCCACTTGCTCTGGAACGGCACATCGTATGGTGGGTGTAGGCTAAGTGTCATGGCCGTGGCAAAAAACGGCTCACGCAACTGATTGGTTTCTTGAACGGTACGCTGGAGCAGAATATGGTCGTCTACGCCCCAACGTTGGGTTTTTTCGGCTTTGGTAAAATCGCGTTCGGCGATGATTTTGTCGAAACGTTGGTTGGTGAGCCAGAGTCCGAGATTGGCGAAAGTCAATTCGCCACCATATAAAAAGGCCGTTGAATAGCCTTTTGCTTTCAAGACTTTTGGGATCGAAGGCAGTTTTGCGGCCTTGTCTTCCAATAAAATAATGCTCTGGTCGGGCTGTGCAGGATACCCAGCCAACACGGAGACTATACCCTGGTCGGTGCGATAGCCGCTCCCGTAAATATTTTCAAAAAGAATGCCCTCGCGGATTAGCCGACTTATATTCGGACAAACCCCTTTTTCCCCGCCAAGTTCTTCCACTACCTGTGCTGTGTGGCTTTCCAGTATTAGAAAAACGATGTTTTTGTCGAAGGAGGGGACACTGTCTGGAGAATAGCTTGGAGAGAGGAATTGAAAACCAAAATCCGCACTTCCATACTGCAAGAGCGAGTTTTTTTGCATTTGGGCCACTTCATCCGTCATAAACGCAAAGCGATTCACGGTCGAACGCGTTTCCACCAAACTATGCCCAAGGCTCCAGCCCGGATTGGTAGCCGCATGGTTGTCAAACAAATGTGGGGAAAAATACACCGCACTCTCGTTGATGGGCATCACACCCAGTCCTCCGCGCATCGAAAGTAACAGCAATCCCAACCAAACCGGAAACGCAAGGAGCGCAAACCGGCTTGTAGTTTCAGGAAATATTTTCTTCCCT
>JALHPW010000113.1:3006-10612 GCA_022842255.1 Saprospiraceae bacterium
CCGCGAATGGCAAGCACCAACAACCCGACCCAGAGCGGCAGGGCCAGTATGCCCCAGCGCGACGGTTGGTCGAGCAAGGGTTTGGCCCCTACGATTTTATGATACCCCTTCACTACCAGCCATAAAAAAACGGCATACAATCCAAAACAGACCAGCTTGAACGGCAAGGACATGGAATCAAGCAAGGCCCGTGGGGTTTTAAAATATTCCACCGCGCGGTTGTTCAGCGGGGTTTGCCATTCCTCGTAAATGAACACATTGGCCCCAAAAACAAAGATGAAAATGCTGAAAACCAATACGTTGAATCCAAAAATACTCTTTTCAAAAAAGGAATAACTTCGGCTCCCCAGCATTATGCCCAATTGCCAAAGCAAAATCGGAACCGCCATTAGATATGCCGCAAAACTCAAATCAAGCGGAAGCGCATGCCAAAAGGCCCACCAAGCGTTGCCAGGATGCTCCACCGACCACTCTTGTCTGAACCACAGCACAAACCACAGCCGAAACACCACAAAAAACAACAGCCAAAACGCCAACAAGCGGAACGGGAACAAGGAAGACTTCAGATTTTTCAGCATCGAACGAAAGGAAAGGAAACCGCAAAGTTAAGTGGATGTAAAGTGAAAGTTGATGCGGTTTGTGAAGGTTGATGGAGTTGATAAATAGACTCGAACGGCCTGGCACCACCATCAACCCCATAAACCATATCAACCCTATAAACCCTTCACCCTTCATTGTTTCGCAAAAAATGCCTTTTTTTGCGGACTCGTTTTCTCCGATACCCATGCACCGAATACCACGGATTCTCCTTTTCATTGTTTTTGTACTGACCGCTGAATCGCTTTTCAGCCAGTCTGCCGCGGTGCTCGACACCCTGGGCAATCGTCTTGCATTGCTCCTACAGCTCTCACAATCAAGCAATTACGAACAGGCGCAGGTAGAGGTAGAGTTTTTGCGCGAGTTTTTGAAACGCCACAAACTGCCCATCAGCCCCAAAGCTTTGACCCTGATGTCGGGGGTTTACAAGGCCAATCAAGACGAGCGAAGTGCGACCCGGTTGCTGGCGGACGCTGAAATGGATGCCCGCCACGACCCGAATTTTACCACCAAGTCGGCCTTGCTCAAAGCAATTGTTCAAGAATGTCGCAAGTGGGAACTGCCCGATCAAGCCCTTACTTGCCAACAATTGCTGGCCGTAGCGCAAGATTCCCTGGCTGCCCGCGAACGGCGGGTAGAGACGCTTGGGATGCAGCAACAATTTGATTCTTTGGCTGCACTGCGCCAACTGGAATTGGCGGAGCGCAGCAAATATTTGAGCATTGAAAAGGACAAGGCATGGCTCTACGCCGTGTTGGGCGGCTTGCTTTTGTTGACCCTAATTGTCTGGAACACCCGCAGTGAAAGTCGCTGGCGCAAACGTTTGGAAAAAAAGGAGCAGGAATGGGACATCATGCGCGCCAATCTCCAACATGATGCGCACGAATCCGCTCTTTCCGCAGCTGTAGAGGCTGTTGAAAGTGTACAGGCGGTGGTAAAATCGCCCGATCCCTATACCGTTTACCAGGGACCAAAGCCTGAACAAATTTGTCTGCTCATCGAGCCGAACCGGCAGGTGGTACTGTATTTGAAATCCCTGCTTTCCGACCGTTTCCAAATCGAAACGGCGAATTCTTCCAGCGAGGCTCTGCAAATGGCTTCTGAAATGTTGCCCGACCTGGTGGTGTGCGACGTGCTCATCAATGGGCATGCTGGCATCGAAATAGCGCGACAGATCAAACTCAGCGAACGCACCAACCACATTCCGGTGGTGCTGCTGACCGATAAATTTGGCAATGAAGGCAAACTCGACGCCCTGCGCGCCGGAGCCGATGCCTGGTTCACCCGTCCGGTCATCGACGATGAGTTTGATGCCTCCGTACAACGCCTTCTTGACGCTCGAAAGGCCAAACACGAGCAGTTCAACCGCTTCCTACAACTGTATTTCTCCGAAAATCGGGTGCCCATGCAGGATCCCTTCCTGCTACAAACCGTGCAGATGATTGAGCACAACCTGGCCAACCCTGACTTCATGCCCGACGATATGGCGCGCAAGCTCCAACTCAGTAAAACGCACTACGTCAAGAAGTTAAAGGTGCTCACGGGCAAAGAACCCGTACAGCTCATCCGCGAAATGCGCCTGGAAAAAGCCAAGGTCCTGCTCGAAAAACGCGCCGGAACACCGCAAGCGATTTCCGAACTCGTGGGCTTCAGCAGCCCGGGTACTTTTGCCTTGGCGTTCAAGGAGTATTTTGGGGAGAATACCTTGTTGTTGTATTCTTTGCCTCCGGCTAGGTTGTGAGCTGTGTCCATTTTACTGCATGGCAAAGAATCTTGTGCAGCATTAATGTAAAACGTAATGCTAATACCTTGTATTTTTTAATTAGCACCACAAAGTACCCACCCAAATTATGGAAAAAACCACCGGACTCACCCTAGGGGCAATGATTATTGCAGCCAGTGGACAAGCACAACAGCCAGTTCAAAAAAACGATGCCGCAAGTCAGCCTAAAAAGAAGCAGACCCCGAGCAAAAAAGACATTAACGAAAAAATCATATCACTTGCGGCAAAAGCCTCCGGATTGGCCCCATCCAAGATTTTGCCAACATCCTCGTTCACCCGAGAGCTGAATATGGATTCGCTTGATGCCGTGGAACTGGTGATGGAGCTTGAAAACGAATATGCTATCACGGTCCCGGATGTGGTGTTGGAAAAAGCCTTTACGGTCGAGAAACTGGCTGATGCTGTTTCGCAGATTTTACAAACCGGGGTGGTCGTGTTTGCGCCGCCGTTTGTGGACCGGAACCAACTTTCCGACCCGTCAATCATTTATATGGAAAAAGGTTTCGACAGGATTTTGCTTTCCGATTCCATCCAAGTGGCCCTGAAACGATTGGGAGATGGTTTTGAGCAAACCCGGCATGGCGGCTATTCCGTAGAATATGTGTACCCAGAGAAAGGAATCTCGTTTTTTGTGAAGTTGACCAAAACTGGAGTAGAAAGTTCGGCTATTTCAGAGATACGATTTACTGCACCGTTTAAGGGCAAACTATCGCCAGGAAACATCCGGATTGGGTCGAAATTCTTGGATGTGAAAAACGCATTTGGCGTTCCGACCTTTTCCTATGGTGGACAAAATCTCTATGCAAAGTATAAAAAATTGGGCATATCGTTCATTTTCGATAAGGTAGATTACGAAAACCTATCAAAGATGCAGGAGGAGCCCGTACGAGCCATCCTCTTGCATAACCAGTATATTTCGAATTGACACAGTAGCGTTGTAAGATACGTTCAATTAAAAAGAGGCTGTCTCAAAAGTTGATTGGGTTGATAAAGTTGATGAAAGTTTATTTTTTTTTCACCATAAAAAGGGGGCAATTCCTGCTTTTTTGAGTATAATTATCAACTTTCATCAACCGTATAAACTCGTTATCAACCTTTTGAGACAGCCCGTTTCCAATATCAAAATATCCCAATTTCCCAATATCCCAACTTACATCCCGCCCAAATCCACCACAAAACAACCTTTATAGCCTTTTTTGGCGGCTGCTTTTTGTTGTACGGCGGCGGTTTTGCTGTCCGTAAATGGGCCAATGACCACCCGGTAGGTGCTTTTGTTGTACACCTCGTCGCGTTCTACGCTCACCAGCACCTTGGAAGGCCATTCCTGTTGAAGTTTTTTCACGATTGGAAGCACATTGTCGGCATCATACAGGGTGCTGACCTGCACGCCAAAACCTTCCTTGCGGCTTTTTTGGATGTCAACGGCATACAGCTCGGAAGGAAGCCTGTCCCCGCTGGAGGCTGCTTTTTTGTTGGCCGTCTGTGGTTCGCCAGTGTTGTATTGGGCCGGTTTGGCGACCAGACTGGTAGATTTGGTGCCGCGCGCGGTGAGTAATTTAGCATTGCCATCGGTTTCGGCAGCTACCCGGGCCGTAGCAGCGGCTTCCACTACCTCCAGCTTTACCCGGGTAACGCCCACTTTTATCAGACCGATTTCTTCGGCGGCAGCTCGGGAAATATCGGTGACGTAGCCTTCCACATAGGGCCCGCGGTCGTTTACCCGCACCACTACCGATTTTTTATTGTCGAGCCGGGTGACTCTGACCTTGGTGCCATACGCCAAGGTTTTGTGGGCGCATGTAAATTCATATTTGTCGTATTTTTCCCCACTGGCAGTTTTGCGGCCATGGAGGGAATCTGCATAATAACCGGCTTTGCCATACTCTTCTTTTTGAAGCATGAATGAACTGAACAAGGCAAAGGAAAATAGGGTGGCGAGAGCAAAGAAAGTCTTGCGCATGAGTTCGAAGATTTGATGTTTTAGACTGCTGGTTTTATTGTTTTCGGAGCAAACGCCCAAATCGCCGATTTCGTCAGCGAGTCGGACAGTTTTTAACCCTTTGAAAATCAGGCCAAAACACGGCGTTTTTTTTGACTTCGCCAAATTTTGGGACAACAAAGAAACTTCCAGGCACGAACCGATTCTTGTTTTAGAAGTGCGATTCACCACTCCAGCCTTTGCAAAACATACCCTGGAACCTTATCATGCTTTTCGGCATCCGGGAAGCGCCGTTGGTCGATCCTGAATCGTTCGCCCAAGAAAGGGTAGGGCAATCTGCAACATTCTTAAAAAAACAAACTCTTTGGCGATCGAACGATCACCAATACCCTGTTCTATGTACTTGCGACCCTTCTTCGCTGTCCTTTTCTTACTGCTTTGGGTATCTATCACCCTTTCTGCCCAAGCACCCTTCAGTATCATTGAAAAAAAGCAATACCACACCAAGCCGATTGCAGACGTTGCGATTAAATTGGATGGAAAGCTCAGCGAGCCAGCCTGGGACCAGGTTGAGTGGAGCACGGATTTTGTAGAACGGGAGCCTGACCAGGGCACAGCCCCTTCGCAGCAATCCCAGTTTAAGGTCGTTTACGACGACAAACACCTCTATATTGGGTTTAGATGTTTTGATTCGGCGCCGGATAGCATTGTGCAGCGGATGAGCCGGCGGGATGAATTCCCGGGCGACTGGATAGAGGTCAACATCGATAGCTACCACGATTTGCGCACGGCATTTTCCTTTACCTTCTCTGTGAGCGGGGTGCGTGGCGATGAGTACATCACCAACAATGGGAACAACTGGGATGCGAGCTGGAATCCTGTTTGGGACGGCACTTCCCATGTGGACAAGGATGGTTGGACGGCAGAAATCAAAATCCCGTTCAGCCAATTGCGCTACGGGAACCAAGCAGAGCCCGTGTGGGGAATCCAAGTGCAGCGGCTCATTTTCAGAAAAGCAGAACGTTCCACCTGGCAACATATCCCCCAGAACGCCGGTGGGTGGGTGAGCGAGTTTGGTGAATTGCATGGTCTGCGCAACCTGCCCGACAACAAACAAATCGAATTGGCACCGTATGTGGTGGCCAAAACCACCCGTTTTGCCAAAGAACCCGGCAACCCTTTTGCTGACGGCTCAGAAAATCAAATCACAGCCGGCTTGGACGGTAAACTGGGTATTACCCGCGATTTGATCCTGGATTTTACCATCAACCCTGATTTTGGGCAAGTGGAGGCCGATCCAGGCGCGGTGCGACTGGACGGTTATCAGGTGTTCTTTCAAGAGCGCCGACCGTTTTTTGTGGAAAGCCGGAACCTGTTCGATTACCAGCTCACGGGTTCGCAGGCAGGCGGTGATTACGACAGCGACTTGTTGTTTTATTCTCGAAGAATCGGCGGCGCACCGCACGGCGGGCCCAACTTGAAAGATGGCGAATACGCCGATGTGCCTCAAAACACCTCGATTTTGGGGGCCACCAAGTTTAGCGGTAAAACCTCCAAAGGGCTTTCCATTGGCATTTTGGAAAGTGTTACGCAACGAGAACACGCCCGAATCGACCACAGCGGCGAACGGCGCAAGGAACTGGTGGAACCTATGACCAATTTCTTTCTCGGCCGACTGATGAAGGATTACAACCAGGGCAATACCATTATTGGAGGTGTTTTTAGTGCGGTCAACCGCGAGTCGGGATTGGACTTCTTGCACCGGAGCGCCTATTCAGGCGGGCTTGATTTTCAGCATTACTGGAAAAACCGCTGGTGGTATGTCCGTGGTAACGCGATTTTTAGCAATGTGCTGGGGTCGAAAGAGGCTATTTTGCGCACACAAACGGCTTTTGAGCACCATTTTCAGCGTACCAATGCTACGCATCTGCGGGTGGATAGTACACGCACTTCCTTGACCGGCACGGGCGGCACCCTCCGTTTTGGCAAAATAGGGGGCAAAATGAACAAGCATGGGGGCGTACTCAAGTTTGAAACTGGCGCCACTTGGCGTTCCCCGGAACTGGAACTGAACGATGCGGGTTTTTTGCAGGCCGCCGATGAAATCAACCACTTTACCTTGGTGGGCTACCAAATCCAAAAGCCATTTTCCATTTTTCGAAACGCACGTTTCAATTACAACCACTGGAAACGTTGGGACTTCGGGGGGCAATTTTTGTATTCCGCCTTCAATACCAATATTCACGGGTGGTTTAAAAACAACTGGCGCGTGGGTACGGGTGTGACCTACAATCCGCTGGAAATTTCCAACAACGCCCTGCGTGGCGGCTCTTCGTTGCGCCGCCCGCCAGGGATTGGCAATTTCATATACGTCAATACCGATGAGCGAAAAAAGATAGCTGGGGGGGTAGAAACCTTTTTCGCCTGGGGCTTTGGCAACACCACACGCGTACAAAACTATTCTGTTTGGAGCAGTTTTCAGCCGCTCAATGCCATGCAAATCAGTGTAAGCCCGAGTTACGGCCGCTCTTGGCGCAAGCAAGACCAATTTGTGGCGGAAACCAGTTTTATGGGGCAGCAGCGGACCATTACCAGTGAGGTAGACCAACGGAATTTTTCATTGACGGTTCGTGGTAGTTACAACCTGACCCCGGAATTGACCATTCAGTATTATGCGCAGCCATTCATTTTCAGGGCTTTGTATAAAAACTATGGATATGTGACCGACCCGCTGAACCGCGAATACGATGCACGGTTTCATCGGTACACAGAAGCTGAAATTAAGACGGATGGCGATGCTTTTCTGGTCGATGAAAATGGGGATGGTGCATCGGACTACAGTTTTGGCAAACCAGATTTCAACTATATCCAGTTCCGCTCCAATTTGGTAATCCGCTGGGAATACATACCAGGCTCCGAGTTGTTCCTGGTATGGTCGCAAGGCAGCGTTCCCAATGCGTATTCCGATTTGGACACGCCTTTGGTCAACAGCCTGTTTGGCAATGTATTCGAAGAGAAGGCCCGCAATGTGCTTTTGGTGAAATGTACTTATCGTTTTTTGCGGTAGCCTTGGGATGGGGAAACAAAAAGATGGACGGGCAAGACAGTAAGAATTCGCTACGTTTGCCAAAACTTTCATTGTATGCGACAACTTATTCCTTTTTGTGCCCTGATTCTTTTGATTGGAAAAATAGCGGCCCAAAACACCACCCTCCCATTTCCTCGAAACTTTGAGATTTCTTACGAGAAAGGTCTGCGAAACTGGGACGGTACGCCTGGCCCGCAGT
>JALHPW010000114.1 GCA_022842255.1 Saprospiraceae bacterium
GATGGGCTATCCATACAATGCGTTTATGGTTGATTTAAAGACTCCGCAGAAGGCTAATTGTTTCATTTTGAATCAATTTCCCTCCCGGGTTAAAGATAGCAAAAACGAAGTCCTTTACCCAATTACCCATTACTGGCCATTGTTTGGGTCCAATGGTTTCTCCTTTTTTGCTTGTTTGTCAAATGGAATACCTACTGCCAGACCCAGACTGAACACGCGCTGATTGTCAGGGGTAAAACCAAGTTGGCCATAAGCGGTTATGCGGTCCAAGGTGCTGTGCAGGGTGAGTCGGTGGAGATAACTGTTATTTTGCTCGGTTTCATACAAATCCGTGAACGAGATATAGGAATCCAGGGTGTAACGCAGCCCAATATCCCATTTACCGGGCGGAGCGAATCGAAGGTCCATCGCGGGGGCCATATTGATGTGGCTACGGCTCAAGCCCAAGGTAAAAAAGTCGGACAAGAGGTCGCTGCTATTCTCCGCATACTTGCCGCCTTCGCGGAAAAACTCCCCGTTAATGCCCAATAGGACATCAAAATCGTTTGCCAGGGGGAGGCGGCCACCCAATTCGCCCCGCACCCCGAAGCCATTGAAGGGCTGCCTGCCTCCACCTGTGATGGGGTTAACCGCGCTGTTGACGTCATAATTGCCCCAGTAACCAAAGAAGCCACCACTGATATAAAAATGCTGGGACATAAATGAAACATGCCCGGAGGCCTCCCCTCCCGTATTTTGCTCATCCTCATAGTATTCATAGCCCTTATTGAATCGGGCAGAGAGGTAAAAAGCCGCTTCGTTTTCGCCACGGTAGGCAGGTTTCGCCATGTAAGGGTCGGCATTTGCCGAAAAGGCAGGGCCATGCGTCCTACAACTGGGCAGAATCATAAACACTACCCATAATAGACTGAAATACAGAGAGATGTGTTGGATTTTCATGATTGTTTTGTTAAGATGTTTGAAAAATATAAGCCGTTGTTCGGGTTATTCGGTCTTCAAAAAATCAGCGGTCCAAGGCTCGATAAAACCATCCGGTTGGGCGCCATTGAGATACCGAAGTCGAATGGTGGTACCATCATTTTTGTCGATGTAGATATTGGCCGAACCAATGTTTACCGTAGTGCCATCTGCACTTTTAGCATATTGCAAGGTTGAAGTTAGGGTTACACCAGGTTTTATCAGTGTTTGTACACACTGATCTTGGTCGTCAAACTCGATGATCATTTGATATTGTTGGGTTACGTCCATCCCGTTATGTTCGAAATAATAGGATTCCCATTCGCCTACCAAGTCATTGGCGGGTGGTTCGGCTGGATCGGGGGCACAAGAGCCGTACAGGTTGAAAATTGCCGCAATGGCCAGAATTAAGGAAAACTTGATTGAATTTTTCATGATAGAAAATTAATGTGGTCAATGTGGGGGAATGTGGTCAATGTGGGGGAATGTGGTCAATGTGAGGAATGTGGTCAATGTGGGGAATGTGGTCAATGGCACAAAAGTCTGAGGTGCTTTCTGCGCTGAAAACCCCGAAATGGGGGATTTGTGGAATATCCCGGTTTTGCCGGAAAGGGGGGAGAGACGGGTGGCGGAAAGGGGGGAGCGTGGCGAAATCTTTGAATTCACCATTTCCGGGGTTGTAGGTCGATGTCCGGGAAATGCATCTTTGTACCAGGGTCTGACCGTTTTCAACCCACATCTCCCTATTTTGGCCCAAAAATGAAACGCTCGCTCCTCTTTCTCACCATAGCCCTGTTGCTGGGCCTAGGTGCTAGCATCAAGTGGCTTTCTGGCCTGATGGTAGAAGGCATTCCCATGCCAGGAGAGGTGCCGGGAGAAATCGGGGTGTTTGAGGAGGACATCGATATTGGGCCGCTCCGGGTAGATGATATACGCCGATTGCCTGAAACGAATTTTATCGTCCGGGAAAATTGCTGTGAACTGGGCAACTCACTCGGCCCAATCTGGTTGCGGTTCAAGGTGCGGAACGATAGTACATTGATCAATTTCGACCGGTCCAAGACCCAGTTTTTCACAGAAATCATCAATCCGTTTCTACCTAAGCTCAGCTACTTCCACTTCAGCGAAACCGGGGAGCTTCGGGATTCCTTTACCACTGGGGCCCAAGGATTTACTTTCCGTGAACGACCCGACCCCAATGCGCGCAATTTCCGGTTCCCGCTTTCCCTTGCGGCAGACAGCACTGCCCTAATTTTCATCCGACTTGAAATCAACGAGCCGCAACACCTTCGGGTATTGTTCTTTGAGCAGGGCGAACGGTTGGGGCACCAACAATGGATAGTGGACATTTTAATGACCGTATTTTTCGTGTTTTGCACCCTGTTTTTGGTGCTTTCTGGTATTTTGATCGCGGTCAGTCGGGAGTATTTCAACTGGTACTACTTTTTTTACATCCTCGTCACCACCCTATTCATTTTGGCCCATCTAGGGCTGGGTTTCAAGTATGTATGGCCCGAACATCCTGCCTTGCAGCACATCGTACCGATGGCGCTGAACACCCTGCGGCTTGTATTCGGCATCCTGTTTTTCAGACTCTATTTTGATTTGCCACGCAGTGCATCGAGGTTCGATCGTTTTGTGCGCGGCAGTGTTCAGGCGTTCCTGGCCACCTTGGCGCTTCAGGTGATAGCGCAGGCTTTTGGTAGTTTTCAGTGGGTTTTTTATCCATTTTTTGTTTTCCTGATGCTCTTTTGCATCGCCATGCTGGTGTGGCTTTTGCATGAAATCCTGTTCAAACGCCGCACCCATATCTCTGCGCTTTTGCTCGTTATTGGTTTGAATTTCATCGGGGTAGCCGCCACCACATTGCAATACCTGGGGTATAGCCCCGCTTTTTTTGACATTACCGACGATTTGCTCACAGCATTTGGCATCGCCAATACCTTCTATTTACCTCCATTTGTCATTGCCGCATTTTTTCTGGAAATGGTGCTGGTGTTTTACTTCTCGGTACGGCGTTTTCTACGGTTGATCGAAAAAAACCAGCGCGCAGAGCTCCGAATTGCCCGTGCCAAAGAAGAGGGCTTGAATGCGCTCGTGGTCGGAGCCGAAAACGAACGCAAACGGATTGCCCGGGAACTACATGATGGCGCCTGCGTCAACCTCGCTGCTATCAACATGAAAATGGATGTGCTCCGCGAACAACTCACCGATTCGCCCGACATGGCCGACCGCATTCGCGACATCACCGACGACCTCGATGCTACCTACCGCGAAGTGCGGGGTATTTCGCACGACCTGATGTCGAAAGCCCTGGAAAAAACCGGTCTTTCGGCTGCGCTTGAAGAACTGGTGGTACGTGCCAGACAAGCCCAGCCGGGCCTGGAGGTTCAGTTCTACAGCAATTACCCGCTCGACGAAATAGGCGGTTTGAGCAAAATCCACCTTTATCGCATTGTCCAGGAACTGCTCGGCAATGTACTAAAACACGCCAAGGCCAAACATCTCCACATACAACTAATTGATAATGAAGGAAATCTGCTGCTCACTGCCGAAGATGATGGCCGGGGCTTCGACCCCAAAAACGTGGAGACCGATGGTATTGGCTTGTCCAACATCCGCACCCGGGCAGAAGTTTTGCGGGCCACCATGCACTTGGATGCTGCGCCAGGAAAGGGCACATTTGTGAGTGTTGAGATTCCAAAAGAAGGTTTGTAGGGCAAAATGGGAACTGAATTTATAGGATGGAGGTTTGGATTTACGAAACCTAGAGCCTACTTTTGCACGTATATTCTAAAAGTATCTGTAGTTTTAAAAGAGTCTCTTCCTTATGAATTTTATTGCTTCAACACCCCCAGCCGGGAGCCTTCACGGCAGATTTACAATTGCCCCTGCCGATTTCCACTACGCTCAAGAGCTGTTGTATTTAGCAAAAAACAGAGAAGAGAAAGTGTTTAACAATGGCAAACCTGCCCATGCAGCCATTGTGATGGAAAATATATTTCGCGAAACAAGGAAAAGCCCCAATGGAGGGGAGATACGGATATATGCCAAAAACCTAAATGGCGAGATTTCCAAATTCAATAACTACAGGTACGGCCTAATAGAGTTTTTGCTTGCTCAAAACACTGAAATTAAAGTCATTTTGGACGAAGAACCTAAAAATGTAGTGGCTGAAACCAATGCTTTCGACTTGCTGAAAACCTTTTCAAAAACACAGAGGTTAGCGGGCAAAATTCAAATGCGACGGGTTGCAAATCCAGACAAGGTGGCAAGTTTAATGCAAAGGGAATTCCAGTTTACAGATGTGCACTTTGCGGTGAGTTCCGAAAACATGTATCGTTTTGAAATAGATTCAACGCTGCACTTTGCCGAATGTTCGTTTAATGGCAAAGAC
Organism: Saprospiraceae bacterium; assembly: GCA_022842255.1. Classification (GTDB taxonomy): domain Bacteria; phylum Bacteroidota; class Bacteroidia; order Chitinophagales; family Saprospiraceae; genus M3007. The sequence goes on from JALHPW010000114.1 coordinate 4,355, forward strand.
AAATCCAAACAACTGTTTGATGTTTTTGAAACCATGTTTTCGAATAAAAACGAGCAGTTTACCTTACCGCTCACATAATGTAGCTCCTCCCCTCATCCCATGCCCTTATGACCCAATTCGCCCTGCTGTTTTTTTTTCATGACCCTAATCTACCTTATCTACCGCTAGCCAATTTCTCACCGGTTTTTGAAGTATTTATGGGCATAGGGTTTGCCTTTTTCGTCCTAACAAAGGTGGATGATTTCCTCAACTCCATGTTAGGGGTGGAGGCTCGTCCTGATATGTCTATTACTGCTACCATCGACATCAACATTGAGCTTGCAAACAAACTTATCAACCAAGCAAGGGAAAAAAGGGAATTAGACATTGCGATGGATATTTCGGAACATGAGGCCAAACTCAATGACCTTAAAGGCGAAATAGAGCAGGAGCGATTTAGAATTATCTACAATGCAAGGTATTATTTCCTGTTGCTCGGATTTCACGCACTCACGCTCCTGATTTTTTGTGGACTGGAACATTATTGCATCAACGTCTATCCAGACCGGTGCAAATCTTCATTTTACGGCGCGCTTTTAACCGCCAATTTGTATTTCCTGTCCACAAATTTCCTGTTGACATGGTTTGTGTTCCAGCACAATAGAAACGAAACCATTCTTTGGAAGGTGTTGTTTTGCCTAATGGTGTTAATCGTTTTTATCATCACCGGAGCCTGGGTACAAATCGATATCCTGACATCCGAAATATTGATTGTGTTTTCTATTGTATCGCTTGGTGTCCCTTTCGTGTTACTGCTAAATCGCCATGCCAGGTACAAATACGTGCTCCGAAACCGGGCATTTGAGAACACCGTTTCAGAAGTATACAAGAAGTTGTTGAGAATCAAGATACGGTTGAGCGATTCCAACCAATAACTACTGGCTTACAATCCCTTGCGCAATCGCGCCACCGGAATATTCAACTGCTCCCGATACTTGGCTACCGTGCGCCGTGCAATGTTGTAGCCTTTTTTGAGCAGGATGGTTTTGAGCTTTTCGTCGGAGAGTGGTCGGCGTTTGTGTTCTTCACCGATGACTTCCGAGAGGATTTTTTTGACCTCCAGGGTGGAAACCTCCTCGCCATCCTGGGTACTGAGGCTTTCGGAGAAAAACTCCTTGAGACGTTTGGTGCCGAACTCCGTTTGAACGTATTTGGAATTGGCCACCCGGCTCACCGTAGAGATGTCAAGGCCGGTCACATCTGCGATATCCTTGAGGATCATCGGGCGTATCTTCTTTTGGTCGCCCGTCAGGAAATACTCTTCCTGATGTTTGAGAATGGCCCCCATGGTCAGCATCATGGTTTGTTGGCGCTGTTTGATGGCGTCGATGAACCACTTGGCTGAGTCGATTTTCTGCTTGATGAACAGTACCGCCTCTTTCTCTTTTTTATTGGCCCGCCGACCGTTTCGGCCATCATGGAAGGCCTTGAGCATATCCCGATACTGGTCGTTGATACGCAAATCCGGGGCGTTTCGGGCATTGAGGGTAAGCTCTAGTTCGCCATCGCGGTTGCTCACCAGGTAATCTGGCACCACGTAGTTGTGGGCCCGATCGCCCTTGGAGGCAAAGCCGCTGGCAGGTTTCGGATTGAGTTTTAAAATCTCGTTGATGGCATCGCGGAGGTCTTCTTCTTCAATGCCGAGTTGGCGACAAAGTTTGGGGTAGTGTTTTTTGGTAAATTCGTCAAAATACTGGTCAATGATACGCAGGGCTATCTGCACGACCATTTTTTCTTCCTGCGACAGTGAATCGTCGTCTTGCCGGAGCCGATGTTGAAGCTGAAGCAGCAGGCATTCCCGCAAATCCCGCGCACCGATGCCAGGCGGGTCAAAACGCTGGATTTTTTGCAGGATTTGTTTGATTTCCTTCTCGTGCGTACTGATGTTTTGACTAAAAAGCAGGTCGTCCACCATAGCCGAGGGTTCGCGGCGCAGGTACCCATCGTCGTCAATCGAGCCGATTACCTGGAGTGCGATGGCGTGTTCGCGTTCGTCATCCAGTTTGAGCATACCCAATTGTTGCTCCAGGTATTCATGGAAGGTATTTTCGAAGGCCAAGGGCACCTGTTTGTCTTCCTGATCGCCGCCCCGGCTATCGTCGCGGGTTTTGTAGGTAGAAGGGTCGTCTTCAATGAAATCAATCAGGTAATCATCCAAATCCGGTCCGTCATCGTCCCGAAGCCCGGCCGCTTCTTCCTCTGCGTATTCATCGGCGGTTTCCCGCTCTATTTCCTCAAAGGCTTCGTCGAGTGCGGGACTGATATCGGCATCACCGCCCAAATCATCATCCGTTTGGCCACTTTCGGCCTTTTGCTCACGTTCGTAATAACTCAAATCGGCATCCGAAAGGTCCATATCGCTCAGACCTTCCGAAAGGTCGGCGGTTTCGTCGCCTTCTTCAAGGGCAGGGTTGGCTTCCAGTTCTTCTTCAATACGTTGTTCGAGGGTAGCCGTGGGTATCTGCAACAGTTTCATCAACTGAATCTGCTGCGGGGAGAGTTTTTGCTGTAGTTTTTGAGAGAGCGACTGCCTCGGTCCGTATGAAGATGCCATTGAAAGGATTGGGTAGTTTTCGGTTATTAGGTTAAAGGGGTAGCAGGTTCAAATGGCCGGGGTGAAAACGGCCTCAACAAAAAAAAGGCCAAGTTTGAAATTTCAAGCCCTAATCAAACCAGAAAAATGGGTTAAAAGCAATTTTATCCTGTTAAACAATTGATTTTCAAGCAAAAAGGCAATCATCTTTTTTAATACAGGTGGACAAATTTACTTGAAAATTTTTGGCAAGGTTACAGCATTTTTCTATTTTTAGGAAATGGTTTAACTTCTCAAAGAAACGGTTTTGGAATTACGAGATACGAAGTGCGAATTACGATTTTCGCACTCCATTGGCATTTCATGCTGGTGCCAATTGCGCAGCTCGCACTGCACACCTCGTAATTCGCACTTCGTAACTCGCAACTCGTATTTCGTATTTAAAAAAGGGCTCCTTGCTCGGCAAAGCGCACCGGGTTTTCGTGGCGCAATAGAAGCATTTTGGTATCCAGTCCGTAAAAATAGCCGCGTAATTCGCCGGCTTTGCCAATGACCCGGTGGCAGGGCACCACAATGGCAATGGGGTTGCTGCGGTTGGCCATACCAACGGCACGGACAGCTGTGGGGTTGCCAATGCGCTCGGCAATGGCAGAATAGCTCGTCGTTTTACCAAAGGGAATTTTGACGAGTTCGGCCCAGACCTGCCGGTGAAAATCGGGTGCTCCACTCCAATCCAGCTTTAAATCAAAATCTTCGCGGGCGCCAGCAAAGTACTCCGCAATCTGTCGGGCGCATTCGGCAACCGGATGATTGTCAAGCATTTCGCTGACCTCTTGTGCACCTGCATCAGCGGTGGTCTCCCGCCCTTCACAAAGCTGCGCAGTCCGTACCCCCAGCTCGCTGCCGGTAATTTCCATGCGTCCGATGGGGGTGGGGATGAAGTACTTGACTAGCATTGATATTGGATGTTGGTTATTGGTGACTGGTGATTGGTTGATTGGTGATTGGTTATCGGTTCCAGTCACCAATTAACCAATCACCAGTCAACCAATCAACTTAGTTTATCCACTTCTTCTTGTCAGCCAAGGGTCCAAGTTGCTCCCAGGTGAGCAGGATATCGGTCGAACCCACGGCATAGGGCGCTACTTCATAGGCATTGTAAAAAAACAGGATGCCCGTGGAGGCCACACCCACATTGGCGGGCATGGGCAATTGTTTGATTTCTTCATACACCATTTCGCCCAATGGGTCGGTTTCTTTCAGCCCTTTTGAAAGTTTGTACGCTTTTTCAAGAATGGGCCGAACTGCATTAGTATCACTTACCAAATCATTGATTTCCAATGGCTTAGCCCCTTTCGACAAATCGTAGGAAACCAGCAAACCAAATGGGTTGGGGTGCGCGCCTCCTGTATAGGAATACCCTTCCATTTTGATGGTGGCAACCTTATTGTTCAACAAGGAAACCGTGTCGCGGATTTCAGTGGAAAATCCCATGATTAAGTCTGGGTTGTCTTTCAGGTCGTTGAGGTACATTTGAACAAACTGCAATCCGACCGAATCCAGGGCTTGAGCGAATGGCAATTGGTCGTTGCCTCCCACCGCGCTCAAAACATACCCTTGCACGGAAGAATTCAATGCTGCCGTGGAAGCGGCATCTCCGCCTGTAAAGACAGGGTATGAGATTATAAATTCCGCACAACGCTCCTTCGCCTCGTCCACACAATGCTGTTTGGAATACTGACTGCTTTCGGATTTCAGGGCGACGACGTTCGCATTGGCCGTTCCTTTGGGTTCACAGGAGTTCAAAACCAAGGTGCAACACAGCACCAAAGTTGGGAAAAAGAGTTTTCTCATAAAATTAGATACGGATGATTTAGTTCGGCGGCGAAAGTAAGGGAGTTGGGAGTTGCGAGTTACGAATTGCGAGGTACGAATTGTACGTTTTTCAGGGCTAAAACAAATACACGGTTTGGAAATTCAGGCAGTGACTGTTCCAGCTTTTACCGCCCCGGGGAGAGGTGCGGGAATCGTACATCAACAAAAGTGAACGGTTCCAGCGGGCTGTGAAACCTAAATGCCGGTTGGCAAAAAAGTTGAACCCCACGACAATCCCCAGGTCGTTTTTCTTCAAATAATCCGGGGCTACGCCGTTGAGCCAGTTAAAATCGTCGTCTACCTTAGAACTGATCAGTCGCGCATAGGAAAGCCCGATGTTGAAAGAAACTTTGTAATAATTGTACTTGGATTCGTCGTACTCAATGAGCCAATCTTTGTAGTGCCATTGAATGGGCACTTCGACATAATTGAGTGTCAATGCAAATGGATTTGGGTCGAAATCCCTGGGAATCAGCTCATTCTGGCAGCCGCGCTGCGAAAACAAAAATTCCATACTGGCCTCGGTAGGGCCTTTTAAGCGGGCCAAAACCCGGAGTCCGCCCTGAAAACCAAGCTTGTTGTAGCCTGCCGAAAGATCGCCGTCAATCTGGGAAGCTGTGAGCCCGAGCACCGCACCCGCGCGGAAACGTGGCTGCGCAAAAAGAAAGAGCGGGAAAAATGCGAGGAAAAGGAGAAGTGATTTTTGCATGGTATGGTCAGTGTGTTTAAATGTTTGTCATTGGGTCATTTTTACCCGCCGAAGCCTTGGCAAAGGCGGGGGTCATTGGAATAACATCGAACTTCCCGAAAGTTTCAAACTTTCGGGAAGTTTAGCCTGGATTCGTAATATTTTTGCCGGACAAATTTGCTGCGAAAATCCGAGACAATATGCGCTACACACAAACTACCCTTAAAAAAATAGAAGACGTCTTCGACGAACTCGATTACACGGTGCGCTACGAAAAGGGCAGTTTTCAGAGTGGCTATTGCCTGGTGGAAAGTCGCCGCGTAGCCGTTGTGAACAAATTTTTCGACGTGGAAGCGCGTATCAATACCCTGCTCGATATCCTTTCCCGACTGGAGTATGACCCTGCTGTACTTTCAGACAATGCCCGAGAGCAGATGGAAAAATGGAAGAAGAGTAGTGAGTGAGTTTAGGGGTTTAGGGCACGCGCTATGCTACTTTCTGAGGGCTGGATTGATTTTATAGGCTTTTTCCAGCCATTGGGTTGATTGCTCCGGCTGGTTGAGGTCCTTAAACGCCGAACCAATATAAAAGAAAAGGATGGCGGATTGTTTTTCGTCTGCGTATTCTAGGCCCGCTTTCCATTGTTCAATTGCACCCGGAAAATCTTCTTGAATGGCCTTGATAACCCCAAAATTGCGGCGCGCATCCACAAAAACAGGGTCGAATTCCACCGCTTTTCGATACACGATTTCTGCGCTGTCCAACTGCCCCCGCATGAAATAAATCATACCCATGTTGGACAGCACCTCCGCATTGTCATCACGATTTTTGAGTGCCCTTTGATAATCGGCCAATGACTGCTCCCAAAGCATTTCCTTCTGCTTTGGGTCTTCCTCTTTTATGGAACGATTGAATAGGGCTAGGGCACGGCTGCCGTAAGCGTTGCGGTATTTTGAAAAAAGTTGGCTTTGAGGCTCCAGTGTGAAAATCCGTTGGACCAAGCGGTCGGTTTCCTTGAAAAAGGTCAAGGCCTTCTCCAAATCGCCCAGGGCAGTGTGTGTATTGCCCATATCAATGCAGGAAACAGCGAAATCAGAGCAGG
>JALHPW010000115.1 GCA_022842255.1 Saprospiraceae bacterium
GGTACGCGTAGCGTATGGGGCAGATGGGCTAAAGATGACCCAAATTTTAGCCGAAGTGGTAGCTGCCCACCCAGATGTTTTACAAGACCCCTTGGAATCTCGTCCGCAGATTCGGTTTTCTAGTTTTGAGGAAAAATGTGCCGTCTACGAAATCAGGTTTTGGACCCTGAATCAATTTGAGGTGGAAAAAGTACAAAGCGACCTTAGATTCGCTATCCAGCAGCAAATGCGCGAACAAGGTGTTCCTTTCCCTAAAGATTGACACTTAATCGGTTAATAAATCCAGCCAACGTTTGGCCGGCACCCTTTCCATGGGTTGCCACTCGCCCGTTTCCCAATTCATGGCTTCTAAACCCTTGACATTCAGTTTGTAATCGAACTGCGAGGGAATGTCGTGCGTGTAGCCGTGGTAATAATACTCCATGCCCATTTCTTGGGCAATAATCAGCTCCAACAACATGGTAAGGGTGCCAAGGCTTCGGCGTCCGTGGGCAGGGTTGAACACGCAATAAGTGCCCGAAACCGCCTTCTGGCCCAGGTGGAAAAAAGAACAGGCGATAAGTTCGGTCTCCAAATGCACGGCTAACTCGCGGCCCTCGGTGGGATATATATTCGGATGTTCGGAGTGGATGAACGAGGCAAGCGTGGTGGCTTGTTTTTCGTGGAAGCGTTCCCGGTGCATGTCAAACAGCCGCTCGCGATCGGAATTGAAACGGGCGGCCGCGCTGATCACGCGCAAGTCGGCATTGCGCCGAAGAATTTGGCGTTGACTTTTGGAAAGCTCAAATTGGTCCAGTCGTACCCGGAGCGGGATGGTCCGGCAGAGTTTTCGGCGCCAGGTGGAAAAATTGTGCCGCACAAAACGCCTGCCCAACAAGCGCCATCCTTCGGCCAAGATGCGGTCTAGCGCATCCGGGTTCAGCTGAACCATTTCGGCCCGCTCGTCAATTACATTTTCAAGGATGGTGGTGGCGCTCATGATGGGGCAAATTTCGACAATTCTATTTTTCGATTGAACCCTGAATGCGGAATGGGCCTATTATTTTTTTAAATCACAAAAATTCTCAAAATATTAACACCGAACGAATCGGTGTTTGGGCTGGAATAAAAGGGCGAAAATTTCTTCTGTTGCTTGATTTAAAGTCGAACATTGGTCGCGTTGCCTCAAATGCCATTTTGGGCCAGGGGAATTGATTTTTCAAATAATCCTCAAATGCAACATGCCGGACAAATAAGCGTACTGTTGTGCCAATACACTTATTTTCAAACATGCCCATTTTCATATTTTTCACAACCCACTGGTTCGTTTCCATTTTTTTCCAAACGTTTTTCCACCATCGATATGCTTCGCACAAGATGTTCACGATGAACAAGTATTGGGAGCGTACTTTCCATTTTCTGGCCTATGCATCGCAAGGTTCTTCCTATCTCGTGCCGAAGGCTTATGCCATTATGCACCGGATGCACCATGCGTTTTCGGACACAGAAAAAGACCCGCATTCCCCCAATTTTTTCAAAGACGTTTTTTCCATGACCTGGCATACCGCCAAAATTTTTGACGGACTGATTCACAGCACCCTGAATGTGGCGCCCAACTTTTTGGGCAATTACCCGACCTGGAACTGGCTTGACAAGTTTGGCAACTCCTGGACTTCCCGCTTGCTTTGGGGCAGTGGTTACGTCGTTTTTTACGTCTTCTTCGCTACGTCCTGGTGGATGTACCTGCTTCTGCCCATCCATTTTTTGATGGGGCCGATTCACGGTGCGGCGGTCAACTGGTGTGGGCACAAATATGGTTACCAAAATTTTGACAACGGCGACCACTCGCGCAATACCTTGCCTTTTGACCTCTTGCTGATGGGCGAGTTGTTCCAAAACAACCACCATAAACATCCAAATAGCCCCAATTTTGCAGCCAAATCATGGGAATTTGATCCCATCTACCCCGTGCTCCGCATCATGCACCGGAGCGGGATTATTCATTTACGGCGGGCTTGAATGAAAAAAGCTGTTGTAAAGGTTGATAGGGGTTTATGAGGGTTGATAGGGGTTTATAAAAGTTGATAGGGGTTTATGAGGGTTGATGAAGGTTGATAATTACACTCGGTAAAGCAGGCATTGTCCACTTTTAGGGTGCAAAAAATAAACCTTCATCAACCCTCATAAACCCCTATCAACGTTCATAAACCCCTATCAACTTTCACAACAGCACACAAAACATACGCTAGATAGCTTATACCAATACCTCTGGTACAAACTGCTTGTACACACCCGATTGCATTTTCTCGCGGACCGCTGAAAATGCGTCGAGGGTGATTTGGATGTCCTCTTCTGTGTGTTGTGCGGTCGGAATCAGGCGCAAAATCAGCATTCCTTTCGGGATAACCGGATAGGCTACCATAGAGCAGAACACCCCGTAGTTGTCGCGCATATCTTTTACCAAAGCCATGGCTTCTTCTACTTCGCCGTGCATGTACACCGGGGTAACACAGGTATTGGTATCGCCGATGTCGAAACCGCGTTCCTTGAGTCCGCCTTGCAACAAGCGCACATTGTGCCAAAGTTTTTCGCGGAGTTCGGGATGGTCGCGGAGCAACTCAAAACGCTTCAACAGTCCTTCTACCAAGGGCATTGGCAAGGATTTGGCGAAGATTTGGCTGCGCATGTTGTACTTCAGAAACTGGATAATTTCAGGCTGAGCTGCGATGAAGCCACCGATGAGCGCCATGCTTTTGGCAAAGGTGCTGAAGTAGATATCCACATCATCCGTCACGTTTTGCTCTTCTGCGGTGCCCGCGCCGGTTTCACCCAACATGCCGAAGCCGTGTGCATCGTCGATGAAGAGGCGGAATCCGTATTTTTCTTTCAGGGTACATACTTCGCGAAGTTTGCCTTGGTCGCCGCGCATCCCAAAAACGCCCTCCGTAATGACCAAAATACCGCCACCGCTCTCCTCGGTGAGGCGTTTGGCGCGTACGAGGCACTTTTCGAGACTGGCAATGTCGTTGTGTGTGTAAGCGAAACGTTTGCCCATGTGCATACGCACGGCGTCTACGATACAGGCGTGGCTTTCAGAGTCGTACACCACCACGTCGTGGCGGGTGAGCAATGCGTCAATGGCCGACATAACGCCCTGATAACCATAGTTGACCAACAGGCCTGCCGGTTTGCCGACGTGATTGGCCAATTGGGTTTCAAGTTTATGGTGCAGTTGGGTATCGCCGCTCATCATCCGGGCGCCCATGGGGTAGGCGAGGCCCCAGCGTGCTGCGGCTTCGGCGTCTGTTTTGCGGACTTCGGGGTGGTTGGCCAGGCCGAGGTAGTTGTTGATGCTCCAGCACACTACTTCTTTGCCTTGGAAAGTCATGCGGTTGCCAAGTTCGCCCTCTAGTTGGGGGAACATGTAGTAGCCTTCTGCCACATCAGCGTATTTGCCCAGTGGGCCTGCTTGATTGTAAATGCGATCGAATAAATCCATTCTTGCGAGTGGTAAACGGTAAGTGATGAGTGATGAAATTGCGAAGCTGTTCGCTCTATATCTGGCAATTGCAAAGCCTATTTGGCTTTCTATTTTTGACAATCTGCATGAGAAACTCGAAATATCTCAATCCCTCAACCCACCTCCACTTCTTCCTCCAAAAAGCCTTGTTGGACCATCCATTTGTCGCTGAAGAACTTGGTGACGTACTTCGAGCCGTGATCGGAGAACATGAGCACCACGATATCGTCTTCAGTCAGTTCATCCTGGATCTGTTCGAGGGCCTGGAGGGCTGCGCCGCTTGAATAACCGACCATCATGCCTTCCATGCGGGCAAGTTCGCGGGCGCGAAGTGCGCTGTCTTTATCGGTCACCTTTACAAAACGGTCAATCAAATCGAAGTCCATATTGGCCGGAATGATGTTTTTGCCCGTGCCTTCGATGCGGTAAGGGTAACTTTCTTTTTCGTCGTAAATACCTGTTTCGTGGTATTTCTGCAACACGGAGCCATAGGCATCCACCCCGATGATTTTCAAGTCTGGGTTTTGCTCGCGCAGGTAACGTCCTGAGCCACAAAGGGTGCCGCCTGTGCTGGCGCTTCCAATGAGGTAGGTAATACGGCCAGCGGTTTGTTCCCAGATTTCCGGACCAGTGCTGAGGTAATGCGCTTCGCCGTTTTCAGGGTTGTAGTTCTGGTTGATATAGTACGCCCCGGGGATTTCCTTGGCCAATTGTTCGGCGCGACGGTAATACGATTCCGGGTCGTTGGGTTTGGCCTCTTGTGGGCAAAGGTGTACTTCAGCGCCCATGGCCTTGAGGTTGTTGAGTTTGTCCTCACTGATTTTACTGGTTACGGTGAGTACGCACTTATAGCCCTTTATGGCCGCTACCATGGCCAGGCTGAAGCCGGTGTTTCCGCTGGTGGCATCCACGACGGTACCGCCGGGTTTGAGTTTGCCGAGTCGTTCGGCACGCTCGATCATGTGCAAGGCAATTCGGTCTTTAGCACTCAATCCTGGGTTAAAGGCTTCGATTTTAGCATAGACAGTGGCAGGGATGTGCAACACTATATTGTTTAATCGGATGAGTGGGGTTTTGCCAATTGTCTCAAGGATGTTGTTAAAAACCATGCGCCAAAGACTTATTTAGAGATGAAAGACGGGTGAAATCGGGGGCAAAAGTAGTTAGAAAAACGCGTAGAGAGACAGTACTTTTTACAAATGTAAAATTAACAAAAAATTCCATGGTGTTTATTTGTTATTTCAGAACGGACATATACCTTCGTGCGCCTTCGCAGAACAATAGATTGGTTTTGTGAGGGATGACTAAATCGTTTCACTTTTAATCAAACACACACTATGCTTGTTTTATTTACTGCTTTGGCCACCATTGCTGTCGTACGTTTTTATCCGCAAGTGGTAGCTTACTTTTCCGCCATTGCTGCCCGTCGCTAAATGGGTAGCAGATTTTAATCCCGTTCCGATTTGGTTCTCAAAAAATTAGAGAGGCTGACCATTCCCCCGGTCAGCCTTTTTTATTTGACAAATTTTGTAGCAGATGCCAATTTTGCTGAGTTAGTTTGTGCCCAAATCCACAACCTTTTCCATGCGCGACCTCCCGCAACTCCTAGACCTAATTGCCTCGTTTTCAAAAGAAAACCCCTTTCCAGCCTCCCCCTCTGAGCTGTATTTGCCCTGCGATTACATCCTCACACTCGGTGGGAAGCGCTTGCGCCCGGCTTTGGTGCTGATGGGACACGAACTATTTAAGGATAACGTAGAAAGTGCGCTCCCAGTGGCTTGGGCGGTCGAACTTTTTCATAATTTTTCTTTGATGCACGACGATATCATGGATGCTGCGCCTTTGCGGAGGGGGCAAGCGACCGTGCATCACAAATGGAATACCACTACTGCCATCCTCAGCGGGGATGTCTTGCTGATTTTTGCCTACCGCTTTTTGGCTCAATTTGAGGTGGCCAGTACGGTGCCTCAATTGATTCAGATTTTCAACCGGGTGGCCACCGAGGTGTGTGAGGGACAACAATTTGACCTGAATTTCGAGACACAAGCCACGGTGAGCATTCCAGCGTACCTGAAAATGATTGAGTTGAAAACGGCGGTTTTATTGGGCGCGGCCCTGGAGATGGGTGCCGTGTGCGCCAATGCGTCTATAGAAGAGGCCCAGCACTTGTACGAATTCGGCCGATTGGCGGGAGTGGCCTTCCAGATTCAGGACGACCTGCTGGATACCTATGGCGACCCGGCCAAATTTGGCAAACAAGTGGGCGGCGATATTTTACAGAACAAAAAAACGCTGCTCGTGCTGAAAACCCTGGAAACCGCCCCCGAGGTAGATTGCAACGAACTGCGTGCTTGGATGCAAACCAACGCGCAAAACCCGGAAGAAAAAGTGGCAGCGGTCCGGGCTATTTTTGATCGAAATGGAATTCCAGCCCTGGTCGCCGCCGAAAAAGAACGCTTTCAAAAAGCCGCTTTCCAGCATTTGGATGCGGTGCAGGTACCGGAAGCCCGCAAAGCCGTTTTGCGGCAGACGGTGGCCGATTTGTTGGAAAGGGATAGTTGAGTGGGAGAGGTTTATGGGGGAGGGGGCAATCACTTGAAATTTTAAAGGTTTTGTAGGGCTTTATGGATTGACGAATGAAGATTACATGATTGCTGATTGTTGATGTGAGGTGAGATTTTAGAGGTTTGATGGCTGATGTACAGACATCGCCAATAATCCATCGGACCTCACATCAACAATCAGCAATCATGTAATCATCATTCGTAAATCAGAAAACCGCTATTGCGCTTTCGCTTTAATTCGGTTGGTTTACCTTCTTATTTAAGCCTCATTCCTGGTCATTAAAATTGAAGTTGTAGTTCCAGTCGTCCCCTTCCAGTTTCGCTCCCATCGAACTTTTGATGAGTTCCTCATACTTGCGCCGGAGCTCTTCTGATTGTTTTTTCTTGTTGACTTTCAGCTCTTTAGCGTTTATTTTGAGGGAAAAGTTGTTTGGGTCGCTAATCAGGCCATCGCGGAGCAGTTCCTTTTTTAGCAACTCCTGGGCGGCCTTGCTTTTGGCTTCCCAGGCCTGTTGTTCGGCCTGCCACTTTAGTTGTTCGGTCTGCCATTTCTCTTGTTCACGCTCCCATTTCCGCTGCTCTTTTTCCCAATTTTTTTGTTCTTTCTCCCAAGCCTTTTGCTCTTTCTCCCACTCTTTTTGATTGTTTTTCCAGTCCTTTTCCATCCTTTTTTTGTCTCGCTCCAGGTCTCTACGGTATTCTTCCATGGCACGGGCGTGTTCTTCCCGGGCGCGTGCCATTTCTTCGTTGATTCTTTCACGTTGTTCAGGGGACATCCTGGCCCTCGGGGAAGAGGCCTGACCTTCGCCCCAGGAGAAATCGCCCTCGCCAAAGTCGAAATTGAAACCATTTTGGCCATCAAAGAAAAAGTGCTGGCCATCTTGTCCAAAGTGTAGCCCTGGAATATCGAATGCTTCCCCCTTTTCTAGCTTTTTGCCATCTATCCATACATCGCCGTTTTTGATTACTACTTCTGTATCGTTTCCATGGTTGTCCAGGCGAATAATGGTGTTCCCATCCCCATCCTTGTCGGTTTCGATGCTGAAACCACCTCCAAAAGGCGGCATGGGCGGCATAGGCGCAATGGCCGGGAAATCGGGGCTGTTGAACCAAAAGGCACCGGGTGCCCCTGGTGCCCCTGGTGCTCCGGGTGCCCCTGGTGCGCCTGGTGCAGCGGGAAAGCCCCCGCGCCATGAAAAGAACGGCGCATCAGGTGGCGAAGGCATTTCCTCTTCCAAAGCTTCGATAACCGCTTCATGGGCTTCAAATTCGGATTCCGGTATTTCCTTGCCGTCAATGTTAAGGCGAACGAGTTCCCCGTCCTTGTATTCGGCTTCTACCCGCCCGGTTTCGTCTTCACGGGTAACTTTTTTGGTGCTTTTTGGCTTAGGCAAACTGTCACTTTCGATTTGATCCCCTTCCCCTCCAAAAAAGGCGGTTGGAAAATCGGCGATTTGGGCAAAAGCCGCCTCTATAGACGGCACAGAATTGGCCCGTAGGCCCACGAGGGCCAGTAGGACAACCAGGATAACGGTTGCTGTGATTTTTTCCATAACTTGATGTTGTTGTTGTGGTGCTTGATTCAAGATGCGCCGCACCCGTTCCAAAAGTGGGCGACGGCGTTTGCCGCTCAGGGCGAGTGCAAGGGCTGGTAATGGAGTGGCCATTTCCTGTACCTGCACGAGTGCACGGGCAAAAGCGAGCGGATTGCCTGTGGCGGCCAAGGCAGCATCATCACAGGCGTTTTCGCGCTCGCGCCGGATGACCTGCGATACCCACCACACGGCTGGGTGGTAGTAAAACAAGCTTTCGATAAAAGCCTGCACCAGATTAAAAACCCAATCGCGCCGGGCAATGTGCGCCAGCTCGTGTGCCAGCACAGCCTCCACCTCGGCGATAGAGAGTTGGTTTACAAAACCGATGGGCAACAGGATTGCGGGCCTCAGCCAACCTATGGTGAGCGGCGTGTGCACCAGCGCCGATTCAAAAAGATTGACCACCCTCGAAACCCCGATGCGCCCAGCGAGTATGCTGATTTTGTCTTGCCAATCGGCCTCCAGCAAATGGGTGCCGCGCGTCCGAAGCACATGTACTTGCCAAAGCCCACTGCCCAAACGCAGCAGGAAAAATATAAAACCAATGAGCCAAAACGCTACAATCAGACTGTGATTGGCTTCCAGCCATTGCGAAAAATATTCAGTGAAGGATGTTTTAAGGTATTGATTTTCAACAAGAAAAACAATCGGCGAGGAGGCTGGTTCCTGGAACAGGGGACTTGTGGCACTCGGCTCTGTACCGGGTTCAAACTTCCAAAAAAAGGTGCCCACCGCAGCCAGCAACACAACAACCAAACTACCATAAGCCGCCCAATACCGTTGCCGGGCTTTGTGCACGCGGGGCAAGAGCATGAGCAGCGCGATGGCCACCAAAGCGCCTTGCCAAAGGGAATGTGCGAGTGCCCAACCAAGGGCGCGCAGGAGGGAATCTGGAATGGAATGCATAGCTTGATTTTTTAAAGATTCAAGTCTCAGGTGCCAAGTTTCGAGTAGCTCAAGCGGGAGGGCTTGTCCCTATTTCCCCTGTTCGATTTTCGCGATGAGTGCTTTGATTTCGTCTAGTTCTTCGGAACTGGCCTCGTGGTTGCCAAGTGCCTGCATCACGAGCCGGGCGGTACTTCCCTTGAATGCGTTGTCTACAAACTGTTGCAGTAGCAAATCCTGCGTATCGCTTTCCAAGACGGTGGCGGTGTAGGCGTGTGTTCGTCCCTCCTCTACACGGGTCACCAAGCCCTTTTCAAACATGATTTGCATCAGTTTCAAGGTGGTGGTATAGCCAGCGGATTCCTTGGGTTTGGCTGCGAGGCTGCTGCGTCGCTGTTCGTTCAACAGGTCGTTGACCGTACGAACGGTACTGGCCCCATGTTCCCAAAGGATGTGCAGGATTTCAAGTTCGGAATCGGTTGGCTTGGATAGCATAGTTGGTGGATTTGACAAGTTGCCTGCCTACTGGTAGGCAGGGTGAGTTGCTTAACTAAACGCAAAGATTCTACGAAGTGTTTCGTAGTTGCAAATTTTTCTACGAAAATTTTCGTAGATAGTGGAAAGGGCTGCGAGTTTGCGATAAAAAATCAATGTAAGTGCTTGATAATAAACGACTTAAAAAAAAATAATTTTTTTTTCAAAAACCTGGCAGCGGATGGATAAGTCTTCGCGTTATCCAATAGTCTTTTAGGACAACCCTCAGGAGCCATTCTTTTTTAATCACGAAACCGACAATACTTAGCCATGACTGCAACTTTCACTTACACACTGGTCCTCGCCGCGATTTATGCCGGCCGAAAAATTTACGCTTTGAAAGCTCCAACAACCGCCTAACCAAGTTTTCACCGCACACAGGAACGCCCCGCCGAGTTTGTACCCGGCGGGGCGTTGTGTTTTACTTCCGTTCGTTTTCTTTTTTTCGGCGAACAGAGTGTGTCTGAAAAATGCTACCGGAGATGAAAATGCAGTTTTTGGGTTCTGGGCAAGTGTACCTTTTTCTGGGAATAGCGGTGCCCTATTGCTAGAAAAAGACGCGCAGAACAGGTTCCAAAAGATGCGTTTTCAGCCCGGTGAGCATTTTTCAGACACACTCTAAGTTCGCGCTACATTTTTCAAAGCCTCCCGTCGGGTCAAAGGCGCAAGTCGGGTGTTTAATACAAAATCCAACACTGCGTCCGGGTTGGTTTTGGCGTATTGCCGCAAAGCCCAACCGGCTCCTTTTTGCAGAAAAAACTCCTTGGAATCTGCCACGCGCCGCACGTACTCGAACAGCAAATCACGATCGGTTTTGTCTTTGTAGGTCAATTGGAAAATTAGGCAGACCCGCTGCAGCCAAAAATTTCCAGAGGCCATCCAACGCTCTGTAACCGGCCTGATCAAATCCGGATAACGCCGAAAATGCAGACCTACCAGTTTGTTGATCCAATCCACTGTATCCCACCAGGAGCGCGTACAAATCAGTTCCTCCAAAAAATCGATGCATTCGGGTGGCTGCTTTTTCAAGGCTTTTTGCAAGGTCTCGAGCCCAAAATAGTGCATTTCACGGTGCTCGTCCTCGAAGCAGCGCCGTACGAGGGTTTTCAAATCTGCCCCCTCAGGAATCCCATGCTCTGCGTGAATGCCCTTGGTGATGCCCATCCATTGGGGCATTTTGAGCCCGAAGAACTCAAATTGATTGCGCATATAAGCCATTTGGCCCTGTGCGGTGTCGGGGTTGCCCTGTGTGCGGAAGGCTTCCCGGACTAGGGAATGGTATTGAGCAGGTGCTAACATGTGGCAAAAGTAAAGGGTTTATGGGGTTTATAAGGTTGATAGGGTTGATGTGCGTGCGTACCGGATGCAACGTCTATCAACCTTATCAACCCCATCAACCCCATAAACCCTATCAACCCCATCAACCCCATCAACCCTTACCGAACAACCACCAACTTCTTACTAACCCTACCCTGGTCGGTCAAAATTTGCAGGTTATAA
>JALHPW010000116.1 GCA_022842255.1 Saprospiraceae bacterium
CGTGTGCTCTTCCGATCTACAATGAGCCCGTATCACCCCAATACGCGCAATCTATACGGGAAAAAGTGGCGAAGGACATGGGGGAAGCAGCCATTTTGGAACATTTGGTCTATACCGGATCGGAAAGCAACCGGGCCTACGACGATTCCAAGGAGCAGATCAAGATTCTTTTCAAAAACGGCTCGGTTTTGCCTATTGACCAATGTTCGGACGTACCCCTTTACACTCAATTGGTTACAAAACATTTTATCTGCTATCCCAAATAAATCGGCTAGAAACCACTCCATTTATTCGAAAATTCACAATAAAAACGCCCAATTGCAGGATTTGAAACCTTACTTTTGCCCAAAATCGAATAAAACGACAAAATCAAACATTTTCAATAGTTAACCAACTCATTCTATCATGGGAAAAATTAATTTCCTCCTTTCTTTCCTTCTTATTGGTTTTGCAATGACGGCTTATGCCCAAGATGCACCACCAAATGCTCAGCCAGGCAAATGCTACGCCAAATGCCTTATTGCCGATCAATACGAAACGGTTACCGAACAAGTAACCATCAAACCTGCGGGAAAACGCACCATTGCGGTACCTGCTACCTACGAAAACAAGACTGAAACCATTACTGTAAAAGCAGGTAGCCAACGCATTGTTGCCGTTCCTGCGGTATATGGTACCGAAACAGAGCAGGTACTTGTAAAAGCTGCCAGCAAACGCATCGTAACGGTCCCAGCACAATACGAAACCATCGAGGAGCGCGTGGAAATCAAGCCAGCTTCGAAGCGCCTCATCGCGGTTCCAGCTGAGTATGAAACGGTACAAGAGCGCGTTCAGGTTAAAGCGGAAAGCAAACGCCTCGTGGAAATCCCTGCCGTGTACGAAACCGTTACGGAATCGTACGTGGTTGAGCCTGCATACACGAAAATTGACGTACTGCAACCAAAGTTCGAAACCGTAACCGAACGCATCGAAACCAAGCCAGCTTCTACCAAATGGGTAAAAAAGCGTGCTGATGCCAACTGTCTCAGCGCCAACCCAGATGATTGCCTTGTTTGGTGTTTGGTTGAAACACCTGCTGAATACCAAACCATTACGAAGCGCGTGAACAAAGGTTGTGACGCTTCTGGTGTTGCCGATGCCGGTTGCACCAAAACCACCGAAGTGCCTGCCAAAATGGGCACCCGCACCGTGCGCAAGGTTAAAACCCCAGCCACCACCCGCGAGGAAGTGATTCCAGCCGAATTCAAAACCATGTCGGTCCGTAAAGTAAAAACGGCTGCCACCACTCGCGAAGAGACCATTCCTGCGGAATACGCAACCGTGAAAAAGCAGGTTATCAAAACCCCTGCTACCACCCGCGAAGAGGTGATTCCGGAAGAATACGCAACCGTGACCAAACAAGTGGTCAAATCGCCTGCCACCACCCGGGTAGAAGAAATCGCCCCGGTTACCCAAACGGTTACCAACCGCGTGGTAAAAACCCCCGCTACTACCCGCACGGAAGACATCCCAGCGGAAACAGCCACTGTAACCAAGCGCAAATTGGTGAAACCCGGTGGCTTTACCGAATGGCGCGAAGTGCTTTGCGGCGAAAAAGTAACGGGCTACACCATCCGCCAAATTCAGGCCGCATTGATCAAAGCTGGTTACGACCCAGGTCCAACCGACAACATCATGGGCGCACGTACCAAAGCAGCACTCACCAAGTTCCAAAAAGACAAAAACCTTCCGGTTGGAAATCTTGATTTGGAAACCTTGAAAGCACTGGGCGTGAACTATTAATTTGATTCTCAGTTCTTTAATTGAAGAACCCCCTTGCGCCAACGGGCGTAAGGGGTTTCTTTTTTGTTAAGTTCACCTGACGGCTTGGCAGGTCGACATTAATTTTATAAAATTTGCACGGTTTTTGAACGTTCTAGTTACGGATGTGGTTTCGCTCGTTTAAAGACAGTGATGGGTTGACATTCGATGCCGACTAGCCCCTACCTCCTAATTCCAAATTTCGCACAACAAAACATGGACAATAATCTGATTCAATACATGGTGGACTTCACTTTGCCCACCGACCTTCCCGAAGAATTTGTCAATAAAATTCCGCAGCAACGCAGTTTGGTCAATCGGCTGCTTACCGAAGGAAAAATCCTGAACTACGCCCTCTCTTTGGAAAACTCCAAACTCTGGGTCGTGTTTGCGGCCCAATCAGAGGCAGATTTGATGGAGATGGTGCACCGTTTGCCGCTTACCCGGTACATGAAAGTTAAGGTAAACGAACTCACTTTCTACAATTCGGTCAATGCATTTGTGCCCGCCTTTTCGGTCAATTAAGGCTGTTTTTTCGAGGTTAACAACCATTGTCAAGGCAAAGCGTTAAGCGATGCCCCTCAATTGCCCGTAAGTACGATACCCCGGATTCGCCGGTGAAGCGATGACAAAAACATGCGCACCATTTGGGGCGTTCAGCACTATTTCTTCCTGTTCCGTAAGCAGCACAAAATCAGAGGGCTTGGCCGCTTCCCCATTAAGATCAACCTCGCCTTCGAGCAGGTAGGCTGAATAAATTTTGCCTGGCTCGGCATTCAAGCGAAATTCCCCACTTTCAATTTCTATCCTGAAAACCTCCACCCCGGGCGTGTCCATTTGAAACGGGCTTCCGGCGCCAACCAGGGTCTTAACCCTTGCACTGCCCACTTGCTTTTCAGGGAACTCCGCAGCTTTATAATCATCATAACTGGCTGGTTTTGAGAGTGTTTTCTCCAAATTTGGGTCAAACCAAATTTGAAAAATCTCACCATCCTTCCCTATCCATTCCGAATGACTGATGCCATTGCCCGCCCGGATGATTTGCACATCCCCGGCCGAAAGGGGTTTCCATTCGCGAAGCTTGGTGTCGTAGTGACGGATTTCGCCGCGCAACACAAAGGAGCAAATTTCAAACCCCTGGTGTGGGTGCAGCCCAATGGTGCTATCCGTGACCGCACGGGCATGCGCCCAGTAAAAAAGGTTTGAATAGGGCCTTATGCTGGAGTGGTCCTGCGGAAACCCGATGGGTTTGTTCTCCACAATCTCGCCGCCATTAAAAGCGCCATAGCCTTGTTGTTCTTTAGAAATGATACGAATCATGATTGGAATTGGATGAATGTGGCCAATGTGGGTAATGTGGTCAATTGGAGGAATGTGGCCAATGGGGCCAATGGGATTTTGAACGCAGTAAACATCAAAGGGGAGTGTTTGGTTTTCATAAAACGGACCAGTCAATCCAAATTCAGCACATTGGTCAGATTAATCCAATTGGCCACATTCAGCACATTCTCCAATTGACCACATTGGCCACATTCCTCCAATTGACCACATTAACTATCTTTCCGCCTAAAACTTTTTTCCATGAAAAGAATCATACCTGTTTTTGCAGCCCTTCTGTTTGCCGCCTGCGGCCTCTTTTATTACTCCAATCAACAAAATGGCATAGAGATTCCCGGTGGCGCCTCGGAAGAAAATGGCCCACGAAGGAAAGAATGGCAACGGATGCGCCTTGCCGATCCTGCCACTGGACAAATTCCGGCGGGTATCCAATTCCTGGAACGCCGGTATGCCGCTTCCCTCCCACACGCAGCGTTGCAACGCGGTGGCAATGGCCAATGGATGTCGCGTGGCCCTTGGAATGTGGGCGGCCGTACCCGCGCCTTGGCCATGGATGTGACGAACGAAAACCGGCTGCTCGCCGGCGGGATTTCGGGCGGGGTGTGGCTAAGCGAAAACGGTGGACAAACCTGGACGCGCAAAACGCCGCTCAATGCACACCCTGGTTGCACGAGCATTGCTCAGGATACCCGTCCCGGGAAAACCAACATTTGGTACTACACTTCTGGCGAACTTTATGGGGCGTCCCCCTCGGGTGGTGGTGCATACTATCTTGGGGATGGTATGTTTAAAAGTACCGACAACGGCAACAATTGGACACCCATCAATGCCACCGACGATGGCAATCCACACACCTTTACCAATGTATGGCAAGGGGTATGGCGCGTAGCTACCGACCCTGCGGCCACGCAAGATGTGGTATATGCGGCTACCTATGGCGCGATTTTCCGCAGTACCAATGCCGGCAGCGCTTGGACGGTGGTCCGCGGCAGTAATTCCACCGGCCCCTTCTCCTACTATACGGACATTGCCGTCACTTCCACTGGGGTAGCATACGCGACCCTCAGCAGCGACGGTGCACAAAAAGGCATTTGGCGCAGTACCAATGGTACTACCTGGGTCAATATCACCCCACCCACCATGCCTAATGTGTATAACCGACTCGTTATCGGCATCAACCCCAACGATGAAGATGAGGTTTATTTCTTTGGAACTACCCCGGGGAGCGGCCATTTGACCAACTATATCGGCTCGGAAGACTGGACCAGCCTGTTCAAATACACTTATCTGAGTGGCGATGGCTCTGGTGTTGGAGGACAATGGGAGGATCGTTCGGCCAATTTGCCCAGCACAGGAACCGAATTTGACCAATGCGCCGCACAAGGCGGTTATGATCTGGTGGTAAAAGTGCAGCCCGGAACTGGCGCCGTTTTCATCGGCGGCACCAACCTTTGGCGCAGCACAGACGGCTTTGCAACCCCCAACAACACAACCAAAGTTGGGGGTTACAAGATTGGAACGGAGTTTCCTTATTTCGAACTTTATCCGAACCACCACCCGGATTTGCACGAAGTCGTGTTTTTGCCATCTAATCCGAACGTGATGCTTACAGGAAGCGATGGCGGTATCCACCGCACCGAAAATTGTCTGGCACCTTTTGTCGAATGGTCGTACCTGAACGATGGTTACATCACCTCGCAGTTTTACACCGCCATCATGGACAAAAGCACCCCCGGCGACAACGTACTCATTGGTGGTTTGCAAGACAATGGTAATTTCTTTGTGAACTCCAGTGATCCCCAGGCCCCTTGGGTACAAACCGTGAATGGGGATGGTTCCTTTGGCGCCATTGCACCAAATAAGGCGTTTTACGTGCTCTCGGTACAATCAAATGGGGTCAAGGTGGTAAAATGCGCCCTCGACAATGCCGGGGATGTGACGGCTTACCGGCGTTTCGACCCCATCGGACCTGCCCCTGACGATTATTTGTTTATCAACCCCTTGGTCATGGACCCGAACAATCCGGACCTACTATACCTGCCTGCCGGAAACAAACTGTACCGGCAAGACCAACTTTCGTCCATCCCACTCACAAATGAATGGGAGCCAATATCACAAGGCTGGACGCAGTTTCCGGATACCATTAGTGGCGGTGTTTTTTCTGCGATTGCCGTTTCTGAAGCGGCACCCGCAAACCGCTTGTACCTCGGCACAACCAACAACAAAATTTACCGGGTGGACAATGCGAACACCGGTACCCCCTCTTTCACGGCGTTGACCTCGCCACTCAGCGTGGTGGATGCCTATGTGAACTGCCTGGCCATTGACCCCACCAATGCCGACCGCGTGGTATTGGTGTTTTCCAACTATGTGGTTTACAGCATGTTCCTGAGCGAAGACGCTGGTGCAACTTGGAAGAAAGTGGGCGGTAACCTCGAAACCAGCGTGGCAGGTACGGGCGCCGGGCCATCCTTGCGTTGGGTGAGTATTTTGCCGATGGACAATGGTTCGCTTAAATATTTCTGTGGCACCAGTGTCGGTTTGTACAGCGCTGACACCCTGAAACTTCATGCAACAGGCCAACCCGGCACTGTGTGGACCCTTGAAAGTCCCAATGAAATCGGCAGCACGGTGGTGGATTATGTGGATGTGCGCCGTTCGGATGGGTATGTGGTGGCGGCCACCCATGGAAACGGGATGTTCGGAGCCAATTTTATGACCGGCTCTGGCAGTCAGGAACCCCAACATTCCGTCTCGGTTCGGGTTTCGCCAAACCCCGTAAAAGACCTTGCAAGGTTTAGCTCCAGTGGAGCATCGCTTGCCAACACACATGTCCGGCTGTTTGACCTGAATGGGAAAGTGATGCTAGAGCAGGATTTTTCCAGCGATCAAGGCAGCTTGAACTTGAACGGAATTCCGGCGGGCATCTACGTTTGGGAATTGCGTGGCAAAGGCTGGAGCAAAACTGGGAAAATAGTTAAGCAATAAGCATTTGTAAGCTCCTGAAGAGGGTGATGGGGGTGGATATGGGTTGATTAGGTTGATAAAGTTGATGCGGGTTGATAATTGCGCTCAAAAAGTAGGAATTGCCCACTTTTTTGGCGTTCAAAAACAAACCTTCCTCAACTTTATCAACCCAATCAACCTTTTGGGCCAACTTCTTCAAAATGCTCCGCCAAGGCAGCGTGTTTCCTGTCGAAACGGTCTTGTCCACAAACTATCTTCCTATGAACAGAGTCACCATTTCCTTCGCTGCCTGTTTCATCATTTTGTCAAGCATACATGGACAAGTTGCCGCTGGCAAATCCGATGGCCTCGTAATAGGGCAGGATTTTATTTCGCTGAATGCGTTTGCTTTTAGTTTTGGTGATTTTATGGATTTATACGACAGTTTGGATTTGAATTCAGACGGTCAATTTGATGTTTTGTTCAATGCAAATGCGGGAAGAGTGCCTGATTATTTAGGCGGATCAACGAGTGCATCGGCCATACATTCCAAATTTGAAATCATGGGCGATAGTTTGGAGTTCGCCCAATCTTTGGCTTTGGGAGACAGTATCAATGCCAATCAATATTGGATTACCAACGATAGCGGCTCACTCACTTGGAGTGGATTTGTAGCAAGATTTTGGGGCTTTTTTGGCCAATTACAACAATATGGCGACTGGGTATCGGTACCGGAAGCTTATGCTGGGTTTCGAGTCATCACCGCACAATCGGATACTTTGTACGGCTGGATGTTTGTCAAAGCTTCCGCCAATGCCAATGCTGCAAATGCTACACTGAAAATCAATAGTTGGGCCATCCAAGAGGCCTCCGTCAGCACCCATGTCGTCGAACCTTCTACCCATTTTGTTCAGGTTCAGCCAAACCCGGCAGCTGAATTTGTCGAGTTCAAAACACAAGGACAAGGCCTTGACAGGGTGCAGGTTCGGCTTCTTGATTTGCAGGGAAAATTACAAAGGGCAGCAGATTTTTCAGCCGACCAAGGCAGGCTGAACCTGATTGGCCTTCCAGCGGGGATTTATGTGTGGGAATTGCGCGGTAAAGATTGGATTGACCGCGGGAAAATAGTGAAGCGACAATAGGTAACGACTGGTTACTTGTTTCTTGAAACTGAAACCCCCAAAATCACCCAGGCTGCCAAAAAACAAAGTCCGCCGAGCGGCGTGACCGGTCCAGCCCATCCAACCGGGAAGGCCAACAGATCGCGGCAAGCCAGCAAGTACAGTGAGCCGGAAAAACCTATGATACCGGCTACAAACAGCCATCCCGCGCGTTTCAGCCAAAGGTTTTGGGGCGATTGTTGCATCAAAATCCCTACCGCCAGCAGTGCCAGCACATGGAAAAACTGGTATTGCACCCCTTTTTCAAAGATGGTAATTTGATATTCGGAGAGATGCGGTTTTAAGCCATGTGCACCGAAAGCGCCGATGCCCACGGCCAATGCGCCAAGCAGGGCGCCTATGCGGAGAAAGGAAGGATTCGTCATAAATTTTAATATTGGGTCGTTTTTATTAGCCGCTTTTTATTTATTTGGGGGTGAGATTTTACGGTTTTAACGTTCTAGTGGCGAACCACAAGGTTTGGGAAAAGTTGGTGAATTTTGCCTAAAACCATCTTTTTGCGCTATTTTTAGAATGAAACTTAATTTCACAGCAGAAAACCCATCCAATAACACACATTTCCCAGCGGTTTGAAGTCAATCAATATCCTATTTCCGACGGCTGTCTCCTGATTGTTGGAATGCCTTTTTTTCGGCAGGCGGAAGCATCCGTAATGTGCAATTCACACGAAACAAAAACCACCGATGAAACCCAATGTCAAACAATTTAAAGTAAAACAGTTGCGTGAGCTGTCTAAAGTTCAAACAGTATGTTTTATACTACTCGCACTCCTTTTTTTGGCCTCCATTGGAATGGGTTATGGCATGTTTGCCTTACCTATTTTTGCAGTTGGCGCATTCATTTACAAAAGCAATTGGGCGCATTGTATCCTTCGTGCCGACCACAAACAACTAAGCATCGAGGTTGTGAAGTCAGGCTGGGGCATTCCCGCATCTTACACCGAAATGCATTGGAAGGAATTGGTATCGTTCAATAGTCCACGATTCAGTAAAACCAGGTCAACTATCTTGACTGTCAAATGGCTTGATGGAACCCGAAGCCACTTTTCGGATGGTGAACACCAGGATTTGTACGATTACCTATGCAAATATTTTCCGGACAAAAAGCAGCCATAACCAACTTCCAATGAGCATCGAAACAAAGCCAACGTTTTTTACCCGCCGCGTCCAAATCGCCCTTGTTAGCCTCCTGCTCGCTGCGCTCTTATTGTATATTTTTCTGCCGCGAAACGCAGGAGCATACCGTGCCGTGCCTGCGCAAACCTCGTTTTTGCTGGAATGTAAAGGGCTACTCCGAGCTAAAATCCTGTGCGACAAAACTCCAGACACACACTGGCGCGAGGTACTGCATAGCCCCATATTCAGTCGTTGCTTTGACGACACGGAGGCTGCGGTTCAACTGCTCAAACACGAGCCCAGCCTGGTCCGGGCTTTTGCCAAAAACAAGGCATTGGCCGCTTTTTCCTTGCATCCCGCTGATAGCCTGCACGCCTTGTTCGTCCTGGAGCTCGATGCCGATTTCAACCTGGAAAAAGCCCTGAAAACCAATCAATTGACTCCCAAATATTTCCCCCACCAATTCCACGGCAACGATATTTTCAACGTCCATTTATCCAAAACCGAACGCCTGGAGGTGGCCAAATCGGGTCGGCTGCTGTTTTTTTCACGCCGGGCCACCTTGATAGAAGATGCCCTCGCCCAACTCGAAAACACCCGCAATTGGTGGGCCGACCGGCCCTATCTAGCCGACCTGCCCGAGACTACTTTGCGTTTTCAGCTTCGTCCTACCGCACTTGCAGAACAATGTAGGAACCAAATGAATCCGCATTGGCGGGGCTTGCCCGATTTATTGGCGAGAAACATTGAATGGGCTGGGCTTTCTTGGGATGGATCCGAACTACAAAGTTTGGTCGAAACCAAAGGCTTTTTGGGAAGCATGGGCGCCTGGGGGCAGGGGGCGACCAGGAACGCATCCAACGTACTGCCAGACAATACGGCTTTTGTGGCAAGTGCCGCGCTGGGGAATATACCTGATTTTTTTGAGGGAATTGGCGGCGGCCGCAACAGCGACTTCGACCAATACATATTGCCTTGGGTGGGGGAAGAGGCAGCGTTTGCCATCACAGAACCGCTTTCCCCGGCGTTGATGGGCGACCGTTTGCTGTTGCTCTCGGTGCGCGACAGTGCCAGGGCACTTGGCAGCCTTCGCGCGTTTGGGAAGGAGCGGGGCGCGCTGCCGGGCGGTAGTGGTCTATACCAGATGTTTGAGCTGTTGGGTTTTCAAAGTGCATCGCTTTTGCACCCCATTTTGGGAGATGACGAAGCGTTCCGCAACCCTGTTTGTGCCTTGGTGGGTGGGTATGCAGTATTCGCGCCCGACCGCTCCTCGTTGGAAATATTTTTGGATAAATATCTTGTAAATCAAACACTTGCGACGAATGTAGACTTTCTTCAGCTTCAACAAAAAAGTACGGGCAAAAGTAACGCGGCGTTTCTCTTGAATGCAGCCTATTTACCCAGCCTCTTGCAAAACCTTGTAATTGTGGAAAAGAACAACGGGATAGAACGGCTCTCAAAAACCGGGTATATCTCGGCGAATTTAGCGCCCGGGTTTGGCCGAAAAGCGGCAATGACTTTTGCCAATCAAACGCTTTCGCAACCAATTTCGGAGACGGATATATTGTGGAAAACGGTTTTGGCCGCCCCAGTAATTGACCAGCCCTATCTTGTGGAACAAGCCGAAGGCAAAACGTATGCATTGGTTCAAGACCTCAAAAACAACCTCTATTGCCTGGATGCGCAAAATGGGGCGCAAGTGTGGCAAAAGGGAATTTCAGAACGGATCACGACCAGTATCCGCGGCGTTGATTTTTATGGAAATGGCAGCCAATGTTACACTTTTGGCACGGCCACCCGGCTTTTTATGCTCGATGAAAACGGACGGGATGTACAGGGATTTCCGTTTGAATTGCCAGACAAGGCCACCAATGGGGCCACAGTGGTGGATTTTGATAAAAACTTAAAATTCAGCTTTTTCGTGGCCTGCGAAAACGGCAAAGTCTATGGGTTTGGGCATTTAGGCAAACCTTTGGATGGTTGGAGCGGACTTCAGGTAGCGGGAACGGTGCGACAGCCCATCCTTCATTTTCAACACAAGGGTAAAGATTATCTGGCGGTGCTGACCCAGCTTGGGTGGCTATCGGTTTTCGGGCGGGATGGGAACCTTCGATTTCCGCCCGTTCAATTGGATGAAATGCCGTCTGAGGCTAATTTAGATGGGGGCGTTTTTATTTACCC
>JALHPW010000117.1:0-5901 GCA_022842255.1 Saprospiraceae bacterium
ACCGCGCCACTCAACACCACCCAGGCTACCACCTGGGTCAGGCCCACCAAACCAGCCCCGATAATTTTGCCCATCATCAAGTCAAAAGGCCGAACGGACGACATCATGACCTCCACGATGCGGTTGGTTTTTTCTTCCATGACGGATTTCATCACCATTTGCCCGTACATCATCACCATAAAAAACAGCAGAAAGGTCATAATCCCCCCAACGGCCAAGCCCACCCCTGCGGTATACTTGCTTTGGTCGTCTTCCTTGTCGCCCTTGATACCTTCCGGGTCGATGGACACATCAGAATCGAGGAGTTTAAGTTTCGCCGCATCAAGCTTCAAGGAATCCATTTTGAAGTCCTTGATTTTCCCGGCAATTCGTTTTTCAATTAAGTTGCTTTTTTCAGGGGCGAGTTTTTCGTCGGAGTAATAGAAAATGGTATGGTCTTTTTGCTGGAAATTACCCAGTGGTGGGATACGCAGCACCCCATTGAGCTTTTTTTCGGTCACCTCTGTTTTGAGTTGTTCGAGGGTTTTATTGCCCGAAGGAATAAACCGCACCCCTTGCTCATCGGGCAAGGCCTTTACCATTTTCGCTTCGTCTAGGACGGCCACCTTGATTTCGTCGCCCCCTTGATACATGGACAAAAAGACGATGACCAGCATATACACCAACAAGCCGACCGGGGCCAAAAGCGTCCCAACAATGAATGATGTTTTGCGGACGCGGGTCAAGTATTCGCGCTGTATGATTAAGGAAAGTTTGGACATGGTTGTGGATTTGTTTAAGTGGTTGGTTGGTTTGGGGATTGGGTTATTGGGGGATGTGGTTATTGGGTTATTCGAGTGGCTAAGCTTGGGTGCTCAAATTACCAAATCCACAAAAAAACAAATAACCAACTCAACTATCTTCCCCTACACGCTGGATGAAAATCTCGTTGAAAGTGGGCAGGATTTCCTCAAACCGTGTGACGCGGGTGCCTTTTTGTAGAAAGAACTTGAGCAGTTCATTGCTCTGCGCCTCCTCCTCCAGTTTGAAGGTGAGCGCATTTTTTTCGGTTTTCACCACCGCAAAACGCTCGGGTAAATCTGTGGGCAAATCGCCCTGGGTCTCCACCCTGAACAGGTTCTGCTTATACTCGTTTTTAATTGCTTTCACCTCTCCATACAACACGTTTTTCCCCTTGTTGATCAATACGATATGGTCGCACATTTCCTCCACCTGCTCCATCCGGTGGGTGCTGAAAATGATACTGGTGCCCGCGCCATTGAGTTCGGCAATTACATCTTTGATGAGGTTTGTATTGATGGGGTCGAGGCCCGTAAATGGCTCGTCGAGGATCAGCAATTTGGGTTTGTGCAGCACCGTGGCGATGAACTGGATTTTTTGCTGCATCCCTTTGGAAAGGTCTTCCACCTTTTTGTTCCACCAATCCTTGATGTCGAATTTGGTGAGCCACATATCAATCTCCTGCTGGGCTTGCGGCTTGGTCAATCCCTTTAGTTGGCCGAGGTACAGGAGTTGCTCGCCCACCTTCATTTTTTTGTAGAGCCCGCGCTCTTCCGGCATGTATCCGATTTGTTCGGGCGAGCGGTCATGCAATTTGTGCCCATCCAGAAAAATCGCCCCCGAATCAGGCGCCGTGATGGTGGTAATCATCCGGATGAGGGAGGTTTTGCCCGCGCCATTGGGACCGAGCATCCCGAAAACGCTGCCTTTTTGTACCTCTAGACTGACGTGGTTGACTGCCAAATAATCGCCGTAAGATTTTACGACGTCTTGAACGGATAGAATCATGGGTGGTGGTTATCGGTGTACTGGTTATTGGTTAATGGGTGATTCGAGATCGAAAGTCGCAAGGTCGCCATTCACTCGTTTCTTTTTTCGGCAAACGTAAGGTTTGGCAAGTTTTGAACGATAAAAATGGCGGATGAAGGAAATCGGAAGACAAAGGATTAATTGCGTTTATTCGGCATACGCTCAACGGGTTGTCTGCGCTTGAACTGGAACAAATGCAAGGCCAGTGAAAAGGAATAAAACGTCGCAAGACACCCCTTGTGCCGTTTTATTTTTTACACTCCAGGAGGTTTTTAAGTTTTTAGGTGCGCATACCGATTAATATATGAAATATAAAATTACATTTGGCCCTGTTAAGCCTTTAATACTGATGAAATACCATAATTCATTCACGTTTTTTTAAACAAGTCAAAATTATGCTTAAACATGCTTTCTCCATTTCATTGCTGTTTCTGGCAACAGCAGTCTTTGGCCAATCCCTCAAACCAATCCCTCAATTGGTCGTACAAACCAAAGCCAACCAGGAATTTCTGAAGTTGTCGCTTTTTAACAAACAGGTAGACCCGTCTGCGGAAGGCGCAGCAACCAAGCAGGCGCTGCAGCATTGGACCTTGTTGGCTTGGGATGCTGCCAAAACGCAGGAATTGCTTTCCCATTCAGGTGATGCTGTTTCCCTAACACTTCCTTGGGTGAACGGCGGCAACATTACGCTGGACCTCATTCCCGCAAAAAACTTCTCTGATGGATTTCAGGTACACACCGCCTCTTCCGGGGGCGCCGCCCACGATGCTGACAAAGGGGTTCATTATTGGGGCATGGTACAGGATGATCCAGCATCGTTGGTCACCCTCAGTTTGTTCGATGGGGAGCTAATGGGCATGGTTGAATATAACAACGAACGTTTTACGATTGGAGCCTTGCCCGCCAGCCAAAACAAAACCCATATCCTATTTAAGGACTCTGATGTTAAAGAAGCCCCGGGTTTTGTATGTTACACGGATGATGAGCTGCACAAGATTGGCGAAGAAGCCTCCAGTGCGGACCGTTTTGTTGGAGAGGATAATTGTGTGCGGATGTATGTAGAAACCGACTACACACTTTTCCAAAACAAAGGAAGTGTAGATGGTGTCGTGTCCTACATGACGGGCGTTTTCAGTCAGGTTTCAGCACTGTATACCAACGAATCCATCAACCTTGTCCTCCATGATTTATATGTCTGGGATGTTGTGGACCCATATACTGGCCCTACTTCCAACGACTACCTTAACCAGTTCAGAAATGCCAAGAATGGCGTTTATAATGGGGACCTTGCACACCTGGTAGGCATCAATAACCTTGGAGGCATCGCCTATCTCGACGTTTTATGCAACAGCTATTATGGTGTAGGGTACAGCAGTATTTATTCTACTTACAGCAATGTGCCCACCTATTCCTGGACAGTAGAGGTTATTACCCATGAAATCGGGCACAACCTCGGGTCGCCGCACACCCATGCCTGCGCTTGGAACGGCAATAACACCGCGATAGATGGTTGCGGACCGGCAGCAGGCTACAGCGAAGGCTGCAATGCCGATTTACCAACCAATGGCGGTACCATCATGAGCTATTGCCACCTGGTTGGCGGGGTCGGCATCAACTTTAACAACGGTTTTGGTCCCCAACCTGGCGACCGTATTCGTTCTGAAGTATATAATGCTGCCTGCCTGAACGTCTGTGGTGGTGGTGGTGGAACCTGTACTTATGTAACCATCAATTCCAACAATTTTGAACCAGGTTTCGGAATCTGGACGGATGGGGGAACCGATTGCGTAAGAACGAACAACGCTACTTATGCCAACTCGCCAACCTACAGCATTCTCCTCCGCGACAATACAAACACCTCTGTAATGTCTACGACCAACCAGAACTGGACTTCGTATGACGAACTGACCGTGGATTTTTCTTACTACGCACTCAGCTTTGAAAATGGGGAGGACTTTTGGGTCCAAATATCCACCAATGGAGGTTCGACCTATACTACCGTCGGCGATTTTAATGCCGGAACCCAATTTTCAAACGGGGTGCATACAGCAGGCCAAGTAGTAATCTCAGGGCCATTTACCACCAACACCCGCCTTCGATTCCGTGCAGATGCTTCTGCCGACGATGATCGGGTGTATATTGATGATGTGGTCATCACTGGTTGCCAACAGGATGCATTCAACGGAGGGGGAGGCGAGCGGAATTTTATCGGTTTGGAAAATGCCGAACTGCCTGGCATTACCAATTTCCGGGCTGGTCCGAACCCAGCCACGGACCATATCAATGTTCAGTTTGAGGCAAGCGGCAACCTGGAAACAAGCCTTCAGTTGATGGATTTGGCCGGCAGGCTGGTGTTGCAACAAGTGGTTACCGCCATCGAAGGTCCGAACAACATATCCATCCCCATGCATAACCTTACGAATGGTTTGTATCTGCTCAGGGTCCAAGCCGGAGAAGAAGCGATCATGCTTAGGATTGTATTGGCGAAATAATTAAAATCGCTTTAGTGCTGTGGATTCAGCCACAAAAACCGCCGCGCCGGGTCACAAGACACCTGCGCGGCGGTTGTATTTGTTGTGGGTTGGGCGGCAACGGATAGGATAGAAGTGACATTTTTTAAAAGTGGCACTCCTATCCTATCCGTTGCCACCCAAACTTGAAAAATCTCAATCAACAGAAAATATTTTCTGTTTATCAATAAATTTTATTTGTAAAATAGAAAAATCACCTGCACATTTGCTCCATCTTTTCACCAATAGAATAATTGATCTATGAAAACAGCACAAAGTATCAGTCTCCCAAAAGTGTTGCGGTATGTCTTCCTCTGCTTGACAGTTCTGGGGTGTATTGCCCTTCTACTGAACCTCGTCGGCTATTTTGGCATCGCCAGCGATGGACCCTTCATCCGGGGTTGGGTCACTACCGTGGCTGAAAACAAGCCCGTGGTGCTCCCCCATCCGGATGGTAGCGGTGATTTTAAAATGTACAATTTTGGAGAGCAGAAGCTGGTCATGGTTGAGTTTGCCAATTTGTCGGCCCTTTTTCAGTCGCGTTACCTTGCCTATATCCTATTCCAGAACCTGGCTTGGGTGCTGGGCATTTTCATCCTCTACCAAATGTACCGAATCTTTCGGAACCTGGATATTGGCGTAACCTTTCCACTTGAAAACATGCGCCGTATCCGGCTAATTGCTTTGGCAGTACTAGTCTTCCCAGTGGTTGGGTACATCGCCGCAAACCTGATGGCCAACATTTCCTATGTAGCCCAAGGGCACCAAATCACCATGGCACGCCCACCTATTTTTACTGAAAACCTGCTTTTGGGAGGGCTTCTTTCCCTCGTCATTTTCGCATTGGCGGAGGTCTTTAAGAGCGGTTCACAACTTCAACAAGAGCAAGAACTAACCATTTGAGCCATGCCAATCATCGTAAACGTTGATGTGATGATGGCCAAGCGCAAAATGTCGCTCACCGAACTGGCTTCCAAGGTGGACATTACCCCGGCCAACCTCTCCATCCTGAAAACCGGCAAAGCCAAAGCCATCCGCTTCGCCACGCTCGAAGCCATTTGCAAAGCGCTGGATTGTCAGCCAGGCGATGTGTTGGAATATGTGGCGGAGGCAGGCAAGTCTGAATAAAAAGCCGCCGCCAAGTCGGTTGGACTTGGCGGCGGCTTTGTTTATCTACGGCTAAAATCGATTCTATACATCAATCCGAGCATACTTCGCATTTGCCTCAATGAACGCGCGGCGTGGTGGCACCTCGTCGCCCATGAGCATGGCAAACATCCGGTCGGCCTCTACGGCATCGTCGATTGTGGTGATTTTCAGAATGCGGGTCTTGGGGTCCATGGTGGTTTCCCAAAGCTGTTCGGCGTTCATTTCACCCAAACCTTTGTATCGCTGCACTTTTACGGAATCGTCGTCTTCACGGCCTCCGCCAAATTCGAGTTGTGCCTCCTTGCGCTCTTTATCGTTCCAGGCATACCGTTGGTTTTTGCCTTTTTTCACGAGGTAAAGGGGTGGTTGTGCGATGTAAATGTGCCCCTTCAAGATCAGTTCGCGCATGTAGCGGAAAAAGAAGGTAAGGATC
>JALHPW010000117.1:5911-10543 GCA_022842255.1 Saprospiraceae bacterium
GGTCGTGATGTGGGAGCCGTCGATGTCCGCGTCGCACATGATAACGACCTTGTGGTAGCGCAGCTTCTCGATGTTCAGCACGCGATGTCCTTCCTCATTCTCTTGCACACTCACGCCAAGCGCTGTGAAGATGTTCTTGATTTCCTCGTTTTCGTAAATTTTGTGCTCCAGGGCCTTTTCCACGTTCAGGATTTTACCACGAAGTGGAAGGATGGCCTGGGTGTGGCGGTCGCGGCCCTGCTTGGCCGTACCACCTGCCGAGTCACCTTCGACCAAGAATATCTCTGATTCTTCTGGGCTGCGGCTGGCGCAGTCGGCGAGTTTGCCCGGAAGGCCACCGCCGGTGAGCGCACCTTTGCGCTGTACCATTTCACGGGCTTTGCGGGCCGCGTTTCGGGCTGTGGCGGCCAGAATCACCTTGTCGATGATCCGGCGGGACTGGTTGGGGTTCTCTTCCAAAAAGATTTTCAACGCGTCGCCAACCGAACGGCTCACGATGCCCAGCACCTCAGAGTTGCCCAATTCGCCTTTGGTTTGGCCTTTGAACTGTGGCTCCTGCACTTTCACCGATACCACTGCGGTAAGGCCCTCCATAAAGTCCTCCCCAGAGATGGCAAAATTGATTTTTTTGAAAAAACCACCGTCTTCCCCATATTTCTTGAACTCACGGGTGAGCGCTCGGCGGAAACCGCTGACGTGTGTGCCGCCATCGCGGGTGCTGATGTTGTTCACAAACGACACCACGTTTTCGGAGTAAGAGGTATTGTACATCATGGCCACCTCTACATCCACATTTTCCTCGTTGGTGGTAATGTAGATGGGTTTGTCGATGAGGGGTGTTTTGGCTTCGTCGAGGTACAACACAAATTCTTGAAGGCCACCTTCGGAGTAGAACAGTTCGGTTTTGAACGTGCCGTCGTCGTTTTTTTCGCGTTCATCTACCAACGAGAGTCGGAGGCGCTTGTTGAGGAAGGCCAGTTCGCGGAGGCGGTGGGCTAGGATGTCGAATTTGTATTCGTCGGTCTCAAAAATCTCCGGGTCGGGCAGGAAGGTGACGATGGTGCCGCGATAATCGGTGTCGCCAATCATGCGCACATCGTACTGCGGTTTGCCTTGTTTGTATTCCTGTTCGAATTTTTTCCCATCGCGGTGTACTTCGGCGCGCAGGTGGATGGAAAGGGCGTTCACACAGGACACGCCTACCCCGTGCAAACCGCCGGAAACCTTATAGGAATCCTTGTCGAATTTACCACCAGCGTGCAGGACGGTCATGACGACCTCCAGGGCCGACTTTTTGAGCTTGGCGTGCATACCGGTTGGGATACCACGACCATTGTCTTTTACGGTGATGCTGTTGTTGGGGTGTATGGTCACCCAGATATCGGTGCATTGCCCGGCCAGGTGCTCGTCAATAGAGTTGTCCACAACCTCCCACACCAAGTGGTGGAGGCCCTTGATATCGGTGCTTCCGATGTACATCCCAGGACGTTTGCGCACCGCCTCGAGGCCTTCGAGGGCGGTGATACTGCTTGCGCCATAATCGTTTGCGGGAGTTGGGTTTTGCTGAGGGTCGAGTACTGAGTCTTCTGTCATGCGTTTCGGATCCTTTGCTACTATTTTCTTTGAAAAATGTGTGCAAAGGTACGGCATTCTACTGACTAAATGAAACCCAACCGAGCGTTTTTTCGGGCTTTTTTTAGAGGGTGAAATAGCATAAAATATTGAAAATCAAATATTTACACACAAATACGTATCGCAACCACCATTTTGGGAATAAGTACCAGAAAGTGTCCTTTTTTCCCAGATGCCCTCACCTCCACATTTGCAACGTCACTTTGGGAATAAGTGCCAAAAAGTGTTATAGTTTTTCAGGTGCCCTCCCCTCCACTTTTGCAGCGTCAACATGCATCACAAACAAAAATTAGACTCCTATGAAAAAGATTGCGCTCGTTTTACTCCTTGCCTGCTCCTCCTGCTTTTTGTCCGCCCAATCTGTGGCACTTGATTCCACGTTTGGGACAAATGGAAAGATCATTACCGGGCTATATGGCCTTAGCGGAAACACCTATGGGACCGATTTCGCCACCCTCCCTGACGGGAAAATAATCATTGGCGGAAGGCTCAATGAACGGGTGGGCGTTGAAAAATACGACAACGCAGGCGTGCTGGATGAAAAATACGCCACCGCCTTTATCGAATCAGACGGACTTGAAACAAGTGTCTGCGTCCAGCAAGATGGTAAGGTTTTGTTGTTGGGCGAAAACCCGGACGACTTTTCAACCTTTGTAATCCGGATGGACACGATGGGCAAATTTGACGAAACCTTTGGCAATGGCGGTGTAGCACAAACTTTTGAAAGTCATTTTTTGGCCCACAATATTTACAGTCAATCCGATGGGAAAGTGGTGGTTTTTGGAGACGAATGGACCAATTTCAGTTCGTTTTCAGCCATACGCCTCCTGGGCGACGGCACACTTGACCCCTCGTTTGCGGTCAATGGCAAACTAAGCATCGACCTTCCTGGCTACAACCATGAGGTACCAATCGCTATGCTCGAACAGCCCGACCATCGGCTGCTTTTCGCGGGCTCGATTGGCTATCCCAGCTGGAATGTATTGCTCGTTAGGACGCACCCGGATGGGTCTTTAGACACCAGTTTTGGCGAAAACGGGATACTGATCGATTCCATCCAGGGCAATAGCAATGCCTATGCATTGGCCCTGCAACCCGATGGGAAGATTGTAATTACCGGCGATTCGGGACCCAATTATCACGCCACGGTAGTCCGGTACAACAGTGATGGAACACGTGATTTGGATTTTGCCAATCAGGGCATAAGGTATTTCCCGGAAGCAAATGAAGGCGTGGGGATTGCAGTAAGGCCCGATGGGAAAATCCTAACCGTGAATTGGGACAATGACAACAGCCTCGGAAACCTCGTATTGGCCCAACTGCTGCCCAATGGACAACGGGATGTGTCATTTGGCAACAACGGAATCTTTAGGGTCATTGACCCTGGTATGCGTCCAAGGGCCTTGTCCTTAACAGGGAACAAAGCGACTGTTTCCGCTAGAAAACCTACCGGGACTACCCAAAAACGGCTTTTTCGCTTCCTGCTCGACCTCACTGTAGGCACCCTAAACCCCGCCGAACCCAATCCGACACTTTGGGTATATCCCAACCCGATTGTGGAGCAATTCACCCTGCAATTCGGGCTTACCGAGCCAGCGCCAGTAAGCGTTCATTTGTTCGACATACAGGGCAAATTGGTGCAGCATCTTGTTCAAAATCAATCTTTTGAACAGGGGGAACACGCCCTGAATCTCTCCTGCCCGGGGCATCTTCCTGCTGGCAATTATATCCTGACAATGGAAGCCGCTGGAAAAAAAATGACCAGTATTCAAATCATAAAAAAGTGATGGTATAAGCCGCATAGCGGCGACATTATAGTAGCGCTAGCGTCGAATAATTTTTGGAACCGCGTAGCGGTGGCATTGTGATTAATGTAATAATGTCACCGCTACGCGGTTCTTACATCTTACCTGCCCTTTGGGCTACCATAATGTCGCCGCTATGCGGCTTTTTTGATAGCCAAGGGTAGTTAACCAAACCGTACAAATTATTGGGCATTTAGAAATTTCATCTTTAGGAGCCGTTCCCCAATCTCGGTACCGGGCTCATGCCAAATACCTTGAATGCCTACTTGTGTAGCAGCTTCCACGTTTTCAAGCAAATCATCAAAAAAAACGGTCTGCTCCGGCAGGATTTCCGCATCAGCCAGCACGTATTCAAAAGCCTCGCGGGTGGGCTTGCGCAGGCGTATGAGGTGAGAAAAATACACCCCATCAAAATGGCGGGACTCGTAGTCGGATAAGCCGTGTTCGCGCAGCATGTAGTCGGCAATCCAGCGTTCGTGAAGGTCGTTTATATTACTGAGTAAGAACACTTTATATTGTTGGCGCAAGCGCAACAACATCTCGAACCGTGCACTTGGCATCCCAATAAAAATCGCGTTCCACGCGTCTACCACCTGAGCCGGGGTACAGCCAAGCTCCAGTGCAATCTTTTCCGCAAATTCCGCAGTACTGAGTCCGCCCGTTTCATAAAGCTCAAAAACACGTTCCTGGAGGAGTTTGGCCTTGCCCGCACCAAACCGTTCGCCCGCTAAAGCCTTCATTTCGCGTTCAAAAGCTGCCAGATCTAGGTCAAAAAGGACATTTCCAAAGTCAAAAATGATGTTGCGAATCATGGATTAATGTGGTCAATGTGATGAATATGGTCAATGTGATGAATGTGGTGAATGGGGCATTGGGGCATTGGGGTCATTGGGGTCATTAGGTCATTGGGGTCATTAGGTCATTGGGGCATTGGGTCATTGGGTCATTGGGAACAAAGCACAAATATGGCACCATAGTTCAAAGTTTATACTTCATAGTTCATCCATGATTCACGACCTTCGCCCCTGCAATCACAAACAGCACCCGGAATGGCGAAAAAATTAACCCAGCAGCCCAAAAAATCTACCCAAGAAGCATCTACCAGCCTGAGCGACTCAAGCGAAAAATGGCTCCCCTGGTCCTTGGCAGCCTTGGCATTTGTCTTGTATACCATGGGTTTTGGCAATGAAATGGT
>JALHPW010000118.1:0-6551 GCA_022842255.1 Saprospiraceae bacterium
GGCACCTGGCAAATCAGATACCCATTACCTGCGTGTTTCCAAGATTGCCACAGTCATTTGGGGCGGGTTCATCGTGGGGTTTGCCTATTTTGCTTCGCTGTCCGAAAACCTGATACAAGCCGTCAACATGATTGGCTCCATGTTTTATGGTACCATGTTGGGAATCTTTTTCACCGCATTTTTTCTAAAAGGGGTAAAGGGCAAAGCTGTTTTCTACGCAGCATTGGTAGGTGAAGCAGTGGTTTTGGTTTGTTTTTGGTTCAACAAGGATGCATACCTGTGGTACAATCCCCTAGGGTGTGGGCTAGTAATGGGATTGGCTTGGGTATTTGAGAAGACGATGGGAACAAAGCAATAATTTTTTTGAAAAAAAATCGCGTGGCTCATCTACCCGCTTTCTGGTAGAACCCCGCCTTGCAATCAGTCCAGCCCACCTTTCCCAGCATTGGCCGCTCGGGACAAATTTTTATATTTCTTTGAATTGTCTGTTAACGACATTAAAAGGTGAAGCATTGAGGGTAAGAAAACAAAGTTGGCTTCGTTTTTGCTTTAAACCGATTAGGTTCTGAACGAAGTTATTTCACCAAAAAAATGTTAATCCTATGGTTATCCTCACATGTCTTTTGCTCCTGCTCCTCGTTTTTGGCGGCCGTTCTTTGAAAGAAGCCAGATAAATGAGTGATGTAGCGACCTGATTGAAGCAAACATCAACCCGCTCGCTGCCCCAACGATTACAAAACTAAAAAACCTCCCATCGCAAACTCGCGGCGGGAGGTTTTTCTATTTCAACCAACTACTTTTGCATCCTCTTTAGCCAAAACTTCCGAAAATTAGCCAATTTAATCACCAATCACCAATCACCAATCACCAATCACCAATCACCAATCACCAATCACCAATCACCAATTAAAGTGAACCCTACCATCGCCCGTACGATTTCATATCTAGGCCACCCGCTGCTGGTATTGACCTACATGTTGCTTTTGATGTTGATTATCAACCCGTTCGCGTTTGGTGCCCACCGTATGGGCGACGAGCGAACCGTAGTGCTTTTGCTATATGTGATATCCACCACCTTCCTGATTCCGGGCCTCGGGGTTTCTTTGCTCAAGCCATTGGGCCTAGTCAAAAGCCTTGAAATGCGCGACAAACAAGAGCGCATCGGCCCGTACATCATTACCGGGATTTTTTATCTCTGGATGTTCAAAAACTTCATGTCCGGGGTAGTTCCCTTGCTCTTTGCAAAATTTGTGTTAGGTGCCACGATTGGACTTTTTTTTGCTTTTTTTGCCAATATCTTTTTCAAAATAAGTGCCCACGCCACCGGCATGGGTGGTTTTGTGGGCATGGTTTTGCTGCTTGCCTTTGAATGGTCGGGCGCCTCATTGGATGCTGGCCCATTCTTGCTGAGCCTCAATGTATTATTGGCATTTGTCATCCTGCTGGCTGGACTGGTGGGTGCGGCACGTTTATCACTCGGTGCACACTCCCAGGCAGAGCTTTGGCAGGGTTATGTGGCGGGTTTTGGGGCCGTGATGTTGGCCAATGTGATTTTGTAGATTCAAAAAAACTTCCCGAAAGTTTCAAACTTTCGGGAAGTTCGCTCCCGCGGCTTCCTACCTTTGCGCCCGCTCACAAACGAGGCCAAGTGCTTCGTTCATCGTTCATCGTTCATCGTTCACAACGTGCATATCCGCTCCGCGCTTATCTCCGTTTATTCCAAAGACGGCCTCGAACCCATTATTCGCCGCTTACATGAGTTGGGCGTCCAACTCTACAGTACTGGTGGCACCCAAACCTACATCGAAAAACTCGGAATCCCCGTCATAGCCGTCGAATCACTCACGGGTTACCCAAGTATTTTGGATGGTCGGGTAAAAACTTTACACCCTGCTATTTTTGGAGGCTTGCTTGCCCGGCGCGAACCGGCACACCTGGCACAATTGGAAGCCTACAACATCCCTGAGATGGATTGCGTAATCGTTGATTTGTACCCCTTTGAGGAAACGGTAGCCTCCTCCAACGACCCAGCCGAAATCATCGAAAAAATCGACATAGGTGGAGTATCGCTGATTCGGGCCGCAGCCAAAAACTGGAAAGATGTGGTGGTAGTAGCTTCCAAAGATGAATACCAGTTGTTCCGGGATTT
The DNA here is from genome assembly GCA_022842255.1 of Saprospiraceae bacterium. Taxonomy (GTDB): domain Bacteria; phylum Bacteroidota; class Bacteroidia; order Chitinophagales; family Saprospiraceae; genus M3007. The sequence goes on from JALHPW010000118.1 coordinate 2,150, forward strand.
ACTCAACGAGCAAGAAGGTGAGTTTTCGGCATTCAACTGCAGGGAATTTGCCCGCAGGGCCTTTAAAGTCACGTCCAACTACGATATCGCCATCTACAATTGGTTCAACGAGGGCACTACCGATATCTCCTTCAAACACAGCATCCACCGGTCCGACATACTTCGGTATGGGGAAAATCCGCACCAAAATGGCGTGTTTTTTGGCGATTTTGAACAGATTTTTGATAAACTACAAGGCAAGGCCATTTCGTACAACAACCTCGTAGACATCGATGCTGCTGTGCAGTTGATGCGCGAGTTCCAGCTGGGAAGGCCCACGTTCGCCATTCTAAAACACACCAATGCCTGTGGGATTGCCCGCCGCAACACCTTGCTCGAAGCCTGGCAGGCCGCACTGGCTTGTGACACCACTTCAGCGTTTGGCGGAATTTTCATTACCAACACGAAGGTGGATGTGGCTACGGCACAGGAAATCAACAAACTTTTTTACGAGGTACTGATTGCCCCTGATTTTGAACCGGCTGCCTTGGAGATTTTGACCAAAAAAGACCAGCGTATCCTGTTGAAAATCAAAAGCTTTGAGGTCGGTAAACGAGCGTTCAGAAGCCTGCTCAATGGGGTGGTGGAACAAGACGCCGATTTGCGTACCGAGACAGAAGCGGACTTGAAAACGGTGACCAAGCGCCAGCCAACACCCGATGAGGTGGGCGAATTGTTGTTTGCGGCCAAATGTGCCAAACACCTAAAGTCAAATGCCATCGCCCTCGTAAAAGACCGCCAATTGATTGGCATGGGTTGTGGCCAGCCGAGCCGAGTAGACGCACTGCGTCAGGCCATTGCCAAGGCACAGTCGTTCGGGTTTGATTTGAAAGGCGCAGTCATGGCCAGCGATGCGTTTTTCCCTTTCCCGGATTGTGTGGAAATTGCCCATGAGGCTGGCATTACGGCGGTCATACAACCAGGCGGCTCCATGAAAGACCAAGATTCGGTGAATGCTTGTGACGAACGCGACATGGCGATGGTGATGACTGGGCTGCGGCATTTTAAGCATTAAAAAATATCCAATGTCCAACAAGGAATGTCCAATGTCCAAGGAAGGCGCTGCTCTTAGATATTCACCATTAAGCAATAACGATGAACACTGAACCCAAGCACGGTCCTACTTGGACATTGGACATTCCTTGTTGGACATTGGACATTAAAAAGAGGTATGGCAAAAACAGCGAAACGCCTTTCCCCAAAACTAAAAGCCAAAGCCGCCGAAATTCAGCGAATTCTGGAAGACCTCTACCCGGAAGTCCCCATTCCGTTGCAACATTCGGACGCGTTTACGCTGCTGGTGGCCGTGGTGCTCTCTGCTCAATGTACCGACGAGCGGGTTAACCAAATTACGCCCTTGCTTTTTGCCCGAGCCGATAACCCGGCCGATATGGCCAAGTTGGATATCGAGGAAATCCGCGAAATCATCAAACCTTGCGGGCTATCACCCGCTAAGTCCAAGGGAATCAGCGGCTTGTCTAAAATCATCATGGAAAAACACGGCGGAAAAGTCCCCGAAAGTTTCGAGGCATTGGAAGCCTTGCCTGGGGTAGGCCATAAGACCGCATCGGTAGTGATGTCTCAGGCATTTGGCTGGCCTGCGTTTCCGGTGGATACCCATATACACCGCTTAGCAGCGCGCTGGGGACTGAGTTCAGGCAAAAATGTGGAGCAAACAGAGCGGGATTTAAAGGCAGTTTTCCCAGAAAACACCTGGAACAAGCTCCACCTGCAAATCATCTTTTTCGGTCGCCAGTATTGCCCTGCACGCGGCCATAAACCTGAAGAATGTCCTATTTGCTCGAAATATGGGGATTTATGATGTATGATGTATGAACTATGATGTATGAACTGCAATACCTGAAAGTAAAAACCTAAACTATACATCATACATCATACATCATACATCATACATCATACATCATACATCATACATCATACATCATACATCATACATCAATCACACCCTTTCTCAGCAGCCTCAATGAGTTCGCGCATGATTTCAAGATTGGCTTTAATAGATTGATTTTCAGGTCGATGTAGTTCTTTTTCCAGGGAGGTTTTCACCTCGGGAAATTGTTTTTTGCTAAGGGCCAGTTCGTATTCGAAGAGGTGTTCGCGCCTGAAATTGTGGAGTGCCGCAACGTGTGGCTCCTTGGGTTTTAGCCTTAAATAGACAAAACACAACAGCAGGGCCGTAACAAAACCGCCCAATCCCGAAAGCAAGAGCATTTTAAAGCCAAACCCACCTTTTTGGATACGAAGTGTTTCATACCCTTGTTGGATGCGGTGGTTTTCTTCCCGGAGGGTTTTGTTTTGATCAAAGAGGTTTGACCAACCTTCCTCAAAACGCTGCCCACGTTGTAAGGCTTCCGCCAAATCGTGTTGAAGTGACGCGAGGTATTTTTGTTGGTCGAGCGTTAACCCTTGCATCAAATCATTGTTCGGAGGCTTTTGTTCCATGGTGTGTGAATCTTGAATTGGGCAAAATTCGACATTAATCGTCATTTGTCGTCATTAAACGTCATTTGTCGTCATTAATGACCCAATGACCCAATGACCCCAATGACGAAATGACTCAATAACCCAACGACAAAAACAAAATTCAATGAAAAAAATCGATATCCTAGCCATCGGCATCCACCCGGATGATGTTGAGTTGAGTGCAAGCGGCACCTTGCTTCGCCATGCTTCTCAGGGCCATTCATTTGGGTTACTCGACCTCAGTCGCGGTGAGTTGGGCACCCGCGGCACGGTTGAAATTCGAGCCGCAGAGGCCGCAGCATCTGCCTTGCGTATGGGTGCGGCTTTTCGGGAAATGCTCGATATCCCCGATGGCTTGTTTGAACACAAACCTGAAAATTGGCTCCAAATCGTGCGTGCGATTCGTGCCTGTCAACCCGAAATCGTTCTGTGTAACGCCCCCGACGACCGCCACCCCGACCATGGCCGGGCGGCCAAAATGACCGCGGATGCCTGCTATTATGCGGGTTTGGAAAAGATAGAAACATTTGACAATGAAGGCGTTGCGCAACCAAAATGGCGCCCCAAGGCGGTTTATCACTACATCCAGGACCGGCAATTGATACCCGATTTTGTGGTGGATATCACCCCGTTTTTTGCCCAAAAGATGGAGTGTATCCTCACGTTCCGATCCCAATTCTTCAATCCGGAAGGCGAAAGGCCCAATACCCCCATCTCGGGCAAAGACTTTTTGGATTTTATGGAAGCCAAAGCGCGCGTGTTCGGGCGTTCCATCGAAGCGCAATACGCCGAAGGGTTTATTTGTTCCAGAATTCCTGGGGTGCGAGATTTGTTTGACTTGAGCTAACCATAAAGGCTTTTAACCACATAGGGCACATAGAAAACATAGGGTTTGGAGAATCCTCAAACTATGTTTTCTATGTGCCCTATGTGGTTAAAAGCTTATATGGTAAAAAAGCCTCCGTGGTAGAAACACGTATCTATCTAGCAATCAACACCTTGCGACTTCCCAGAAACTTCTCTTCTTCCCATATTTCGGCCCAATAAAACCCGGGCGGGAGGGAAGCAACCGGCATTTCTACACTAGACCCACTACCTGTTTTTGTGCCAACCAATTGTCCCTGGGCGTTGTAAAGCAGGGTGGTGAATGGTTTTTGGGCATTTTCAAAAACGATTTTTAAAACATCGTTGGCCGGATTTGGCTGCAGGGTCCAGGAGGGTAGGGTAGGGGTGCTGGTTCCAGATGCCAATTTAACCAAAACAGTCTCCACGATTTCGCAACCAGAAGCACGCGTTACGGTGACCGTGTAGAAACCCACTTGATTCACTACAATGCTGGAGGTCGTAGCGCCGGTTGACCAAACATAGGCGGTACCAGTCGATACTGTCGCATCCAGGGTAAGCGATTGTCCAGGCTGAAGTATTTGGACCGGGTCAAGGTTGAGGGGTATGTTTAAGGTGCCATCGTCGTACCACTGCTGGATTTGCTGGATGGTAGGTTTCACCCAAGTTTCCACATCAGGACAAGGGTGTGGGATGTCGGGATGGAATGTGAACGCAAGTTGGATGTTGAAGGTGTCACCGACTTCTAGAGTGAATGGGCCATGGGAGGGTGTCATCTTTCGGTCTGCTAAGGGCGTATTCATAGCACAATGTGACCAGCCTTGGGAATCGCTTGGATTTCCAAAAAGGGCAAAATTGGTGAAATTGGTACTACCTGGGTTGTATCCATACCCGCCAGTTGTTTGTGGGGTTCCATTGGGCCAAATGGCGCGCAACGAATAATATATGGTTGTAGGTGATATAGGATTTAAGAGGAAACCACTTTGGTAGAGCGTATGGTCCAATGACCGATTGAGCATCGTAACGGCTGCGATTG
>JALHPW010000118.1:6561-10517 GCA_022842255.1 Saprospiraceae bacterium
GGAATTATATGCGTAAATGGTGTTTGTTTCAGGTAAGGTTCCAATGTAATCGTCCCAGGGACAGCCAATGTCAAGGTCAGAGTAAAACCCGAAATATGCATCTGGATAGGATTGTGGTGATCGATTGATCATGGAATATTCTGCAAAAAGTGTTGACGAAAGCGCTTCGTTCTGTTGGCAATTGTAACCATAAAGGGCTACTGATATGTCAACTTTAAGAGGGATTCCGTCACTGAAAGTATGTTCAGCCTCATCCGTGAACACAAACCAGAGCATTTGGTCCCCTTTGATTTTTGGATAATCACCATCGAAAGCGTTGTAAATGCCGTCATTGTTGATATCAACAAATGGCGCAGGTAGGCTGTCAGGGTTAGTCCCGACCGAGGTGAAATATAGGTTTTGGATAAAATTTGGATTCCCTTTGGCTGGCCAAGTCAAAAAATCAAAGGATATAGGACTATCCAACACGCCATTGTCCCAAATATCCTTTTGGAAAGAGGCAATTTCTTCCCGAGTAATCTTCCAAACCCTGTCAAAATCTTCTTTGGGGCTAGAAATCATGCCTGCCCTAAAGTCACTTACCGTATTAGTTTCAGTTTCGCTTGCACTTACATGCAAACTCCCAGTCTGGTCAATCCCTGCCAACCAAGGGCTGTGCGCATAAATTGTGGTGGTGGTACTATCCGATGGCAAGAAAAAATGGGTAGTAGTTCCATCAAAATCGTTGGAATCACCCTTATAAAATAGACTACTCGATGCTTGTTGAGTGAGCGAAAACCCCTCAGTTGTAAGATTCCTTGTTCGGAAAAGGAACGGGTCGCCAACTGCTGGTGCTTCGCCGAGTGAATTTGTTTTTATCGCGAAAAAGTCATTTTGGATTCCTCCAGTTAAGAAAATACCGGAGTCGGGTGTTGGAATCACGGTGGCCCCATGCCCCTTTTGAAAGGTATTCCTCCAGAACTGAATGCCATCCATATCTGTTTTCAGCAATGAAATATTGCCAGTGTTGGATTGGCCGGTGACAATGATGCTACCATCAGGGTTGGTTGTGATGGCGTTGAATTCAATATCTTCCGAATAGCTTTTTTCCCAAGCTATGTCCCCGTTGAGTGTCAGTTTTACGATCACGGCGTTCCCGTTCGTGGATGAACCGCAGGCCACAAGTCCATCCCCTGCAAGTACAATCCCCCTGAAAATAAATCCGTCATGTAATTTGATCCAAAGTTGAAGCCCATCGCTGTTTATAGCCGAGACTTCCCCTTTGGTCGTCACAAAGTATACCTCATCATTGTCCATGACGGCTGCGTTGGGGAAACTGAGCGCTGCCATCGTCAATGGCTTCTCCCACTCGATCCAACAGGTGTCGATCGGACATGCGATTTTGCGCACAAAAGATCTTGTGAATACTAAAAGCGATGTATCTGTTAATTCTAAAACAGCAGGCCCTCGCGAGCTGATGTTGCCAAACTCTCCGGTGCCAAAGCTTAGAGTTGACTGCCAACCACCTTTATCCGGTAAATAGTAAGAAAGGTTGTACTTGGTGTCAGTGGGGTAGCTTCGCCAGCCAGTCAAAAAGAAAGGTTTGCCTTGCGAGTTTGTACGTTTTTGAAGATAATTGCTGAGTCGAATGGGAACAGATGAATGAATGTTTCCTCCACGGCCAGTTACAACGCCTTGCCTATCGAGACGGATAATCTGCCCTGCAGAAAAAAGTAAAATATCGCCGTCCTGGATACGGGAAAATGCTGTTGGGATATTTGGGGAAGGGGTCGGAAGTTTTTTATTCCAATTTACCTGGGCAAATACCGGGGCGTTGAGCACTAAGTAGGTTAGTAATGTTGCCAATTTTTTCATAACGAAGTAGATTTTGTTCCCACAAACCTACCTTCGCCAAATACCAGCGCCAACCCAGTTTTTTGTAAAAGTCAGGTTTCTGAAAGGCATTACTAAACGGTTTTTTATCTTTGAAGATGAAAATTTTGTTGCTCCAGTCCCTGTTTTGGCTATTTCCATGCCTGCTCAGTGCACAAGTTTGCGGCTTTTCCGAAGGGAAAAACTTGGCCGCGTTGCGTACGGCCGTTTATGCTAAAAACGGGCTACGGCAAAACCAAGGCAAGTCAATCTATTTACTTCCGGGTGGTTTTCAACAACCAAGGACCCACCCCGAAACACCACGTCCATTGGTATTCCTCCCCAACTGGTCAGCAGACCAATTGCCCTTTTTTTGTAAAATCGAACACAATTGGGGCAAAAAAGCACGGATACCGTTGAAATTTCGGCTTGGCTCGGTAGAGTATGTGGATTGGCTGGAAGGGAAATGAGCCATGCCAAGGATAAACCGGCGTTCATCCCGAACTTTAATAATTTAAACAGGAAAACAGCAAAACCGGAGAACAGGAAAATGTAAAACCACGCGTTTGGGCCGCGAATTGGGCAAGGATTTTAGGCCATTTCGATGGAATGCTTCTTGGTTTTGCGGTTTTATCTTTCCGGTTCCCCTGTTTTGCGGTTTTTTCAATCTTTCCTAAGATTTGGGATGCCCTATATTTTCCTCTGATTGATTTCAGGTTGGCTTACTTGCCAAACAAATAGGCAGCGGAGACACCGATCACCGTATGCGTAGCTTTCTCGCCGGAAGCATCCGCATAATCTTTGGGAATAACATTTGCCAGGCCAAGGTTATAAGACCCTGATACACGCACTGGACCAAAGCTATAGCCAAGTTCCAAGCCAGCACCAAAATCGAGTGGGCTAAATCCATCCAGTTCGGAATTCCCAAAATCAATGGGTTCGGAATCTGTTTCGCCCGCAACTTCTGTTTTGAGTTGGCCACCAATCCCAAACGCGATATACGGTCCAATTGCGGCAAAAAAACCGTTGTTCTTATACTGTAACATCACTGGGATCTGCAAGTAAAGTGGATTGGCTTTACTGGTGAACTTTTCACCCAAAAACTCGTCCTTGATTTGGAACCCCTTCCCACTTAACAGCGCGCCAGTCCCAACCCCAATGCTTTCCGTGATCCCAAACTCGACAATGGGGCCTGCATGGAACGTTGGCAAAAACTCAGTTTCATCGCCGTCTTCCCCATCATAGTTAATGTTGGCAAGGCTGAGACCAGCTTTTAGCCCAAATTTCAACTGAGCGTTGGCGGTGGTGATCCCAAAAAGGAAAAGCGCTGCGATGCAGAGCATTCGATTCAGATTTTTCATTTTAAAAAATTTGGTGAAAATGTGTGGATGGTTTTGGCAAAAGTGTTCTGCCAAATGATAGCCCAAACGTAGCGGTTAGCAGTTGTGAAAAGAAATTTTGACCAGCATTTTCTGCACGCCCCCTGAAAAACGCACCATATTTTGATCAAAAACAGGTCAAAAGCGCTGTTCGGTAACCTCCGTGTTTACTGGTTGGGCACACCTCTAGACTTCTCCAATCGCCCCAAAAGCAGGACCAAGCTGCCAAGGGATGAGGCTAGGGCAGTAAACCATGCAGCAGTTTTGCTCCTAAGACGCAATTCTTTCCTAGAATTTTTTTCCACTACGTTTGGAAACGCCCCTTGCGTTTCTACCTTTGCGCGACTTTTTTAACGGGGTGTTAACGGTCTTCTGACAGAACTGTGATTTAAAGATTATCTAAATAGGCAGCCTTTTTAACAGTTTGTTTTGCGGACATAGCGCGGTTTTTACCTTTGCGTCATCAATTCCGTGTAAGACAGTTTTTCTCCCTGAAAAACAAAAAATAGCGGGTATCTACCCATTTTTAGAGAAAATCAACTACCTCCGATATGTTGTTGAAACGCATTTGTTGGGTTTTCACGCTCGTCATTGCAGCTACCGCCTCCCTCCATGCAGGGCCAACCAAAGAAGCCGGTAAAGAGCTTTTTGTCGCAAACTGCGCCTCTTGTCACAACAAGAACATGAAAGACGACCTCACTGGTCCCGCCTTGTCGGGTACAGAAG
>JALHPW010000119.1 GCA_022842255.1 Saprospiraceae bacterium
TCCATCACCCCATCCCTCCATCACTCCATAATAAGTCTCCATCGAACAGGCAGCGTAGGCGACCCCGAAAACGATTACGTTATGAACCGGGCCGGAAAAGTGCGCACGGTGAGCCTCACCCAGGTCATCGTGGATGAAAAAAACGCCCGCATGCGGTATTATGATTTGTTGGAGGGAAACCGCAGTGAACGGTGGCTTCGCCAGAGCAAACGGACGGCTATAGCTGTGAACAGGTAGCAAACCTCCGCGCTTATTGTTTACCGGAAGTTAAATCTTTGCAAACTTCCCAAAGAAAATTTTGGTTGAGATATACAATGGTCCTATTTTGCAGACGAATTCTAAAAACGGTCTCTCACTCAAGTACTCTTTATCGAGCCAATTCTCTACAGCGATACACTTGCGACGGTCATAGAAGTGGCGTTTATCTAATCACTGCACATGAAACAACCCTTACTCGTATTCTTTTTTCTACTCGCCGTCCTTGCGCTTCGCGCCCAAAATGCCCCCCGCCCAGAACTCTCTGTTTTCCCTAACCCGGCAACAGAATACGTAGCGGTACAAGATAACTCCGATGCCGTGGGACAAATTGTGGTCTTTAACATTTTAGGCAAAAAGCAAAGGATTTTTGCAGCCGCTAAAGGAGAGAACTACTACATCGGCGATCTGTCAAAAGGAGTCTACCTCGTGCAGTTGATAGGGAAAAACAAGCAGGTGCTGAAAACGCAAAAAATTGAGAAGCGATAAATAAAAGGCGACCAATAAGTGGTACAAATTTTGCGCGGCGGCTCTTGGAAAACCCAAGAGCCGCCGCGTTTTTTTCATGTGCGGGTAACTTTTTCCAAAATTTTCTGTTTATAGGGTAATATTTAATCCAAATTGCAAAAAACCAGCCCGACAAACGTCGGGATTTTACCAAAACGATGTCCAAGAAAAAAAAGCAGGGCGGCAAACGACTGACTGCCCAACAACTGCAAATCGAAATCCTCAAATTCCTGCTCGGCCACCCCAAAAAACGATTCGCGCCGCGCCAAATCACCGACCAACTCCGTATTGAAAATAATCGGGACTCTACCGAACATGCCCTGCAACAACTGATGCTTGGGGGCATGGTCAACGAATCGCCCGATGGTAAATTCGGCGTAGCCTTGGATCGCTTCACGCCTGAAGAGGAATTTGAATCCCGCAAACCCAATCCCGCAAAACCTCAAACCGCTAAGCAAGAACCCATTAGGTCAGCCCCAAGTACTCATAAGGAAAGACCTTCTTCTTCCAGAAAGATTGTAGAGGGCCGCGTAGACATGACCCGCACCGGCGCCGCATACATCGTGACCGAGATGATGGATACCGATGTGTACGTGCCACCCAAATACGTGAACGGTGCCTTGAACGGCGATACCGTGCGGGTACTGCTCTTTGCCCCAGCACCGTATCGTGGCAACCGCCGTGGATTTACCCAAACCCAACGAAAACCGGAAGGTGAGGTGCTGGAAGTAATCAAGCGCGCCAATGAATTTTTCATAGGTACGCTCCGTTTGAATCGGAAATATGCGCTCTTTCTGCCTGACAACCCGAATGTGCCGACCGATATATTTGTGCCCCTTGAAGCCATTGCCGACGCAAAGGATGGCGATAAGGTGGTGGTGAAAGTGACAGATTGGCAAGAAGGCAAGGGGCGCGTCCCTGTGGGGAAAGTCACCCAAGCACTCGGAAAAATTGGTGGGAATGACTTCGAAATGAAAAAAATCCTCATTAGTGCCGGGTTCCAACTTGCGCATTCCGAGGAGGCTGAACTGGAAGCCGCGCGCATCCCCGAAACCATTTCGCCCCAAGAGATTGAACGCCGCCGCGATTTCCGCGACATTCTCACTTTTACGATTGACCCAGAAGACGCCAAGGATTTTGACGATGCCTTGAGTATCAGAACTTTGGAAAATGGCAACCTCGAAATCGGGGTACACATCGCCGACGTAACCCACTACCTGAAGCCCGATTCCGCGCTTGACCGTGAGGCATTTGAGCGCAGCACCTCGGTGTATCTCGTGGACCGTTGCAACCCGATGTTGCCTGAAAAACTTTCTAACAACCTTTGTTCACTGGTACCAGAACAGGATAGGCTGACATTTTCAGCAGTTTTTGTATTCGACCCGAAAGATAAAATCGTGTCGCGTTGGTTTGGCAAAACGGTGATTCACAGCGCCAAACGATTCGCCTACGAGGAAGCCCAAACCATTTTGGACAAAAAACCTTCGGAGGAATTGCAAAACCATCCGCGCTACACCGAATTGGATTGGGCGCTGAAAACCTTACAACGCATTGCCAGCAAAATGCGCAAGGAGCGGGAAAAAAACGGCGCCATCGGCTTCGAAACCGACGAGGTACGTTTCCGTCTGGCACCCGATGGCACGCCGTTGGAGGCCTATGTCAAGGAACGCAAAGACGCTCACTTGCTCATCGAAGATTTCATGTTGTTGGCCAATAAGGAAGTGGCGCTTTACATGCAGCCGCCCCTTAAAAAAGGCAAAGACGACGCGGATTCCGATAAAAAAGGGGGCGCCGTGGTGCCCTTCATTTTCCGGGTGCACGATTTGCCTGACATGTCAAAAATCGCCGATTTTGCGCGTTTTGCCTTGGAATTGGGCGTTCCAATGAAAGTGGATACCCCCAAACAGATTGCCAATTCGTTCAACGAGTTGATGAAAAAAGCCCGCACCGACGACCGCCTGAAAGTACTCGAACCATTGGCAATTCGTTGCATGGCCAAGGCCGTGTACAGTGCCAACAACATCGGCCACTATGGGCTGGGATTCTCACATTATTCGCATTTTACATCGCCCATTCGCCGCTATTCCGACGTGTTGGCGCACCGAATATTGGAGCGAAACCTAGACGGAAAAACATACCGTGTCGATCCGGCCAAACTGGAAGAACAGTGCAAACACATCAGCAACCAGGAGCGCAAAGCCGCAGATGCCGAACGGGAAAGTACCAAGTACAAACAAGCTGAATTCATGTCCACCCGCATTGGAGAAACCTTCGAAGGCGTGGTGAGTGGTATCATCGACCGGGGCTTTTTTGTGGAATTGGCGGGCTCAAAAGCCGAGGGCCTCGTGGATTTCAAATACCTGGACGATACCTACACGGTAGAGGAAGGTAATTTGCGCGCCACGGGCCGCCGTTACAAACGTTCGTTCAAAATGGGCGACAGGGTACAAGTGCGCATCGCAGCGGTGGATTTGGCTAAGCGGCAGGTGGAGATGGAGTTGGTGGATTTATGATGTATGATGTATGATGTATGATGTATGATGTATGATGTATGATGTATGATGTGGCTTCATACCTGCTAAAAACAATAGCAGCCGGGCAATACCGCCCGACTGCTATGTCATCACACATTTAAATTGTTTGTGTGGCTACCGCCGCTTTTTGTGTTTACTTTTTTTCTCCTGAGTCAGGTTGAAAATCAAACCTCCTTGAAGGCCTAGGGTATAGTATCGCTGGATGAGCGCATAGGAATCGGTTGTGATGTTTTTGAACGGCACATCGGCTTTGACAGACAATTGCCAGCGAATATTGCGCGATATATTCCGGGAGTACCCATACGAGGCCCAGAGGCCCAGGCCTGCTTTTCGTTCCAGTACCTCCAGGTAATTGGGGTAATACAGCCGGCGAGGATTCCCGAATTCATTGTAGGTCGTGCCATAAGCGCGGAACCAAAGGTTGAAATTTAAACCACCTGCCAATTCCCACTGGCTTCGCTTGTTGAACCGCTGGTATCCCATACCAATCGGCATGTTCAAAAACTGGTAATAGTTGTAGGCTATGTTGGAGTAGATACGCGTGGTGGTGACTTCTTTGGAGCCCATAGTTTGGGCAATTATCTGTCCCGAGGAGTTGACGGTTTGTGTCAGTACACCCGTCACAATTTCCGTTTCTTTCACGTTGTAACTGACTTTGAAACGCTCGTTCAAGCGCTTATAATCCAGCCCGGCCCTGAACAACAACCCTTTTTTGGTTGCATACGTATAGTTGATGGTACCGGAAAAAGCTTCCAAGCTCTTCTCACTAGCCTTCCGGTTTTTCAGTAAATCCTCGTTGGGCTCCACTAAAGGATTGGCTTTTAGCACTTTAAGCGGAAGGGCAAGGCCAGTGTGCAACGAAAGGGTTTGCTTGTTCCGTTTGCGTTTATGCGGCCTTGTTTTCGACTTGGATGGTTTCTTTGCTTTTGTAACCTTCTTTTCTTTGTTGACCCCAATTTTAGTCGCGACGTTCGTGGGCAAGGATCCAGGTTCCTTTTCTTCGATTTGGACGACGGGCTTTGCTGCTTCTATCAAAATATTAGACACGGTGAGGACTTCCTCGGCAACGACCGGCTCTGTTGTATGATTTTCAGCAACCTGCATTTCAGGAGCTGCCCAACTTGCAGTTACCTCCGTCTTTGGTTCCGAAAACAATGGTTCCACCGAGGCTGTTGATTTTGGCACAACTTGCTCGTAATCAAGCCTTTCAATAGGGTTTTTTAGATAGGTGACGCCTTTGGGCGACTGTTTTGCCGAGTGGCTTATCAACCTGGTATCGGGTGTACTCGCCTGAGTTTGTGATGTGGCAGTCCATTCGGTTTCCGCCACAGGCTTGGGTTCCAACAAATTGGGGCTTTGGACAGGGGCAGCCCCACCAGCTTGGAGTGTGCCTTGCTGACCATGGTGCCACCAGAGGAACAACATTAAAATGCCGAGGCCCAATCCCCCAAAAAAGAGGATAAAAGGCCGCCGTTTCTTTTTCTTTTTTAGATGCGGCTCTATGTTTTGCCAAATCTGTTCGTTGTCCGACTCGGGCCGGTATTCGTCGAACATGGATTTGATATGCTTTTCAAAATGCTCAAAATTCATGGCTCAAAATTTCTTTCGTAGAAAGGAGGTGTTGCAAAGTAGCTTTGGCACGGGTCAACAGGGTGCGGGCGTGACTCTCGTTGATATGTAGCATATCGCTGATTTCAGCATGAGCATAGCCATCAATCACATATAGATTGAACACCAGGCGTTGATTTTCAGGCAAGGTGCACAGTGCGCGTAGAATTTCTTCAACGGCCAATTGGTCGAAGATTTCCGGGGTCAACCCCTGCTGGATTTCATGGCTGTCAATACATTCGAGGGCAATGTTTTTTTTCCTGAATTTCTCCAGGCACACATTCACGGCTATCCGCTTGCACCAACCCATAAAAGGTTTTTCTTCAGGCTGGCAATCTTCTATATGGTTGAAAATTAGGATTAAAGCCTCTTGCACCAAATCCTGTGCAGCTGCATGGGCGCCCTCATAACGCCGACAAACCGACAAAAGAAAGGGCACCAGCCGATCTACCATCTGCCGTTGCGCCTTTCTTTCGTAGTCTCTGCAGCCTTTTAGCAAGGCCTTGAAATCGGGTTGCATCAGAGTTCTTTTTTGACTTTGAAGTTGCCGTTGACAGCCTGTGGTTGCCCAAAACCATCGTAAGCGGTACCACTCAGATTGCCCTGGATAAACTGCCCGTCATCTGCTGTAATGTTGACGATAATATCAGGACTAGCACCATTTAGCACGGGATAAGCCGGCGCTTCAGGTTGGTCTATTGTATTGAATAGTACATTCACATTGTATTGTCCTGGGCCTTGATAGGTACGTAAATCCAGGGTAAAGTTGCCTCCAATGGTCAGCGCTTCCAGGACCATCCAATTGGTGGTCACATTGTCTTTTTTGTAAAACCTTGTGGGCGAAACTGAATGGGTAGTGCTGCCAACCGTAAGATGGAAAAAATCTAAGGGGTCTTCGCAAGCGGTCATGGTGCCCAAGTCAATATTGGTCAAATCGCTGTGGCTTTGCACGGGCGTTGCCTTAAAATTGATCAAATCATACCCGGTAATCAACAATTCGGGGAACTCGATGCAGTGCAAGGCTAAATTGAAATCCAAAACACCGGGTGAACTGAGCGGGAACAGCCGAATTTTGCCAGGGTATTGCACAGCTACTTGGCCAATGGTTACGGGGGCTCCCAAGCAATCCATCAATTGGCCGGTCACATGAATAAAGTACTCCTGCAGGTTGTTGGGCAAGTAGATATCACCCAGGTCAAAATCCTGTGCATAAGGCCCTATGTCGGCAGTATAAATCACATTGCCACAAAGGTCTTCTATGCTGATCCGCAAAGGGGCCGCTTGGGGCACTGAGCCACAGAAAAAGCCATTGATATCGGTGTATCCCCAATAAATAAAATTGTCGCTCAAGTCCTCCACAATGACTTTCGTGTAATAAGCCGGGGTAGAGTCGTTTTGAAATATGGTGCCCGACAGGCAAATGGGTACTAGTGGAATATCGCAGTTCCAGTATCCGGTAGTGATTACGGCACAATGATAGTACCCACCACCACCGACTTTTTGACAGGCGCCTTTCAAAAGCCAGCGTTCCTCCTCCAGATCAAAATACCAAAGCGGGATTTCTGTGGGGGCATCCGGGACCAATGCAGGCGGTATTGGAACATCGATTTCTACCGTTTCACCCTCTTTGATTTTTAAAACCTCTCCGCTTGCCGTTTCCAATTCAAGCGATACCATCCCATAGGTAGCCAATACTTTTTCATTTCCTTCTGCATCCCGGGCCATGAGGGCACCGGGCATGATACCGCCCAAATTTTCGTCCGTTGGGTCGAGCCAGCGGGAATAAACGTTGACTTGCCCGGAGTAAACGGTTCCGTCAGATTTCAGGAGCGTGTTGGGTTTTATGGTGGTTTTCATCCCACTGGGCCATTGGATTTCACCACCGGCACTGGCTGAAACGGTTCTTGGTGTGTCTTTTTCAAGCAGTGTTACCCGCACATAGTTTTTCCCGTCGGCACTGTTTCCGGCCATGGCGGCACCCACAAAATAACCGTTTTTCTCTACCGATATAAGTGCGCCATTTTTTGGGGCCCCAATTTGATTGAAAACAAAAAGCCCTTGGGCATCCGTTATGGTTGTTTGGTCAAAAACCCGAACGGTAGCCCCTGAAACGGGCGCGCCGCCTTCATCAATCACTTTTCCCTTGAACGAACTGACCACCAGGATAATCGGGTCATCTTCTTCGACAATAACCTTGTTGACCAGTTCATCTTTCCTACAACCCCAAAGCAGGATTCCTACGATCAATACCAGAAAATGTAGCTTTTGCATGACAAGTGTTTTTGTGTACAATTGATTTGAGTTTGCGGCGCCGTTTTCTACTAAGATGGGAGATGCCTCAAAAACGCTACAACGAGTCTTGTTTTTATTTCCAAACAAGGGTACACAAACAAAAAAAGGCTGCCCCAAGGCAGCCTCTAATAAGTCAAAAGTCAATGGTCAAAAGTCAATACTCAAACGGCAAAACTCTCCCCACACCCGCAGGTACGCGTGGCATTGGGATTGTTGAATGAAAAGCCTTTGCCTTCCAGACCACCCGAAAACTCGAGCGTGGTATTGAACAGGTACAGGAAGCTTTTCAAGTCCGTTACGACCTTGATGCCGTTGTTTTCAAAAACCTGGTCGTTGGGTTTTGATTCGTTGTCAAAATCCAGTTTGTACGACAAGCCGGAGCATCCCCCTGAGGTGACGCTCACCCGGATGAAATAATCGTCGGCCATTTTGGAGGACTGGCGGACTTCCTGGATTTTTTGCTTGGCGCTGTCTGCTACGAAAATCATATTTCGGAACGATGAACTATGAACGATAAACGATGAACAGAGACATTGAACGAAGAACTATCTAAAAGTTAATCGTTCATAGTTCATCGTTCAATTTGCGTTTTTCTGCTGGTAATCGGCGATGGCGGCTTTGATAGCGTCTTCGGCGAGCACGGAGCAGTGGATTTTCACAGGCGGTAGCGCGAGTTCTTCCACGATGTCCATGTTGTCGATACGCATAGCGTCGTCGAGGCTTTTGCCTTTGAGCCACTCGGTGGCAAGCGATGAAGAAGCGATGGCGGAGCCGCAACCGAAGGTTTTAAACTTCGCGTCTTTGATGAGACCCGTTGCATCATCAACTTCAATTTGGAGGCGCATCACGTCGCCACACTCAGGAGCACCTACGAGGCCAGTGCCAACGTTTTTTGCATCCTTGTTGAGCGTGCCTACGTTGCGTGGGCTTTTGAAGTGGTCGAGCACTTTTTCTGAATATGCCATTTTGCTGTGTTGTTGATTTGTTTATCTGTTGACTTGGTTATTTGGGCTTGAAAATGGAATAAAAAAGGCTTTTTACCCCATAATAAATCCTGTAAATCAATTGGGTAAAAGCATCTGGTGGACTTTGAATAGGGCTCATAATTTAATGAGGTCAATTCGATTAATGTGGTCAATGTGCTAAATGTGGTCAATTCGTAGAATGTGATAAATGTGGTCAATCACATTGGTCAAATTTATCACATTGACCACATTTAAAATATTGGTCACATTTACTCAATGCGCGCTCCATTCAATTTTGCTCAAATCCACCCCATCTTGATACATCTCCCAGATTGGGCTTAGATCGCGCATGTGGTTCACGCCATTGCGGACTAGTTCGATGGCCTCATCCACTTCTTCTTGGGTGGTGAAACGTCCCAAGGAGAAACGAATGCTGGAGTGGGCCAGGTCGTCGCCTAAGCCCATGCCCACCAAAACGTAGGAAGGCTCCAGGGAGGCCGAAGTGCAAGCCGAACCCGAAGACACGGCAATATTTTGGTTGAACGTCATCATAAGACCTTCACCCTCAACGTGTTTGAACGAAATATTCGTCACGTGTGGCATCCGGCTTTGTTCGTTTCCGTTTACTTTTGTTTCTTCCAGTTTGGTCAATTCCGCTTGCAAATGGTCGCGGAGTTTGCTCAAACGGGCAGCGTCTTGTTCCATTTCTTCCCGGGCGATTTCAGCGGCCTTGCCAAAACCCACGATACCGGGTACGTTCAGGGTACCGGAACGCATGCCGCGTTCGTGGCCACCACCGTCCATTTGTGCGGTCACTTTTACCCGAGGGTTTTTGCGGCTCACGTACAGGGCACCTACCCCTTTTGGGCCGTACATTTTATGGGCCGTGAACGACATGAGGTGAACCCCGATTTCACGCGGGTGGGTAGGGATTTTACCTACCGCTTGCGTGGCATCCGAGTGGAACAGTACCCCGTGTTTTTCACAAATCATAGCGATTTCGCGCATCGGCTGAATCACGCCGGTTTCATTATTGGCCCACATGAGGGAAACCAAGATGGTATTGGGTTTGATGGCCGCTTCCAAATCCGCCAAATCCACCAATCCATCTTCCTTGACTTTCAGGTAAGTAACCTCTGCACCAGCCTTTTCAAGGTGACCGCAGGTATCCAGGATGGCCTTGTGTTCGGTCTCTGCGGTGATGATGTGGTTGCCTTTTTTGGCATACATTTCAAAAACCCCTTTCAGCGCCAGGTTGTTACTTTCCGTAGCACCCGAAGTGAAGATAACTTCTTTATCCTCAACGTCTAAGAGTTTGGCGATTTGCTCACGGGCATAGTCCACGGCGTCTTCCGCTTCCCAACCAAACTGGTGGCTGCGGCTGGCGGCATTGCCGTGCTTTTCGTAAAAATAGGGAATCATGGCGTCCACCACACGGGGGTCGCAAGGGGTAGTTGCGTTGTTGTCGAGGTATATCAGTCTGCGCTGGCTCATTTTCTTATTTAGATTGATTCGCAAAGGTAAACAGGCTAGCGGGAAAATGGTTTTTCTTTTTTTGATGAATTCTAAGCAGGAATTGATTCCAAGGGGAAATTGAGAATCCAAGATGCGGGAATCTTACTTTTGCCCCCATCACACCCCGTTTCAAATAATAACCCCAATGACCCCACCTTCGCCAAGGTTTCGGCGGGTAAAATGACCCCAATGACGATTAAGGACGCAATGACCTAAATGACGAATTGATAAAAATGACCAACCTATTCTCAGAATTTCCCCCAATAAGCAAGGCCGACTGGCTGCGCCAAATAGCCAAAGACTTGAAAGACAGGCCTTTGGAAGACCTACACTGGCAACTGCCTGATGGCCTCGTGGTGTCGCCTTTTGTGCATGCAGATGATTTTGCTAGCACACCTGCACCAATCGCCGACCAAGCCAAATCTTGGGAAATCTGTGAGCAAGTGGTGGTGCAGGACCCCGTTGCCGCCAACCGACAGGCTATGGAAGCCTTGGAAGGTGGGGCTGAAGGACTGTCTTTTTGGCTAGACAAAAGCCTTGAAGCCGTAGAATTTGGGCAATTGATGGAGGGTATACACCTGGATTTTATTGGATTGCACTTTACTGGATCCGCCATTTTGGAAAACCCAGGGATGGTTTTTGTGAACCTTGAAAAATTGGCCCAACAACGTGGACTTTCCACTACTCAGTTGCGCGGCTCACTCGCCTACGACCC
>JALHPW010000120.1:0-4538 GCA_022842255.1 Saprospiraceae bacterium
CTTTTGCACACTGGTTTCAAAGAGGATATGGGCCTTCCCTTCCCGATATGAACTGTCTATCAAGGCGTTGGCATTCTCCCAATAGGGATAATAATTGGCTTTTAAGTCGCGCAAGGTGAAATACGCCTCTCGTGCAGCTTGTCGCTGGCCGGTGGTATGGGTGATGGCCAATAAATGTTGCGCATGCTCGTACAGGTAGGCAGCGGCTCGGCGCCGACTGTCATCTTGAAGCGAGTCGATGTCCTCGATCATTGAAAATTGGGGGGCATAGCCTTTCCGGCTTTGAAGCGGCTGAAGGGATTTGACGGTTTTTTGACGGGTTTGGATTTGTCGGTGGAGGGTGTTGATGCGCGGCCAGTTTTCGGCTTTCCCGGAAGCCTCCAACAATGCTAATTCGGCGGAATCGCGGCTTTGTGCCAAGGCATAGGTAGATTCGAGACCACTCAGGTCCTTCTCTTTTTTCTTGTTTTTGCTTTGATAACGAAGATTGGCACTGTAACCTTCAAAGGCTTTATCATAATTGCCTCGTTGGGCCAAATATTGAGGACTGTTGCAGGAGGTGGCTGCAAGCAGGGCGAGCAAAAAAAAGCAGCGATATTTCATGGTCAGGAAAGTTTGGTTCACTCAAAGGTTTCAGTCAAAACACACATTTTGCAAGCTTTGCCTAGTTAAAACAGACTCTGGAGATGCGTTAAACATTTCAAAAACAGCACTTTCATCTTAACGTTTCACCTTTTTGGCCATGGTTTGCCAAACACTTATAATCTTTCGCGGACAAAAGCCTGAGTTGGCTACTTTCGCCGCCGCGATTTTTCTGCATTTTTTCAAATCCAAATCTTTCCTTCTTAATGGTCAAAAAGCTCCTCACCCTACTGTTTGTGCTGATGTCTTTCAGTGCAATAATTGCGCAATCCATCTGGTCGGAGGTACCAGATAGTGGCATCCCGGCGGCGGGTGAACGCCGCATTCAACCGGCTGTGTTCCGTGCAGTCCGACTCAACCTTGCAGCCTTACAACCCGTATTGGCAGCAGCTCCGGAAAGGTTCAGCCCCGCTGCTGAATCTGGCAACTGGCCAGTGTTGAGCCTGCCACTTCCTGGAGGTGGCATGGGGCGTTTCCAACTGGAAGAAACCCCAGTCATGCACCCAGACCTTCAGGCCAAATTCCCTGAGATCCGCACCTACACGGGGCAGGGAATCGACGACCCCACCGCGGTCCTGAAATGCGACCTAACGCCTTGGGGTTTCCACGGCATGGTGCGTTCTGGCAAATACGGCACCTTTTTCATCGACCCTGCCGTACACGGAAACGACGAGTTCTACGTCGTGTACAACAAGAAAGATTATCTCCCCAAAAAGGACGATGCACTTTGGACCTGTGCCACCCCAGACATGGGCGGCGCACAGGAGCTGGAGCATGGACAGCCCCTAACGCCGGCACAACTGGCTGAATTTCAAGGCGATACCAAACTCCGCCGCTACCGCCTTGCCCTGGCTTGCACGGGGGAGTACGCAACCTTCCACGGCGGCACCAAGCCCTTGGTATTGGCTGCCATGAACACCTCGATGAACCGCGTAAACGGCGTGTATGAAACAGATTTCGCTGTTACCATGCAGATTATCCCCAACAACGACTTGCTCATTTACCTCAATGCCGCAACCGACCCGTACTCCAACAACGATGGCGGGGCCATGTTGGGCCAAAACCAAACCACTTGCAACAATGTCATCGGCGCGGCCAACTACGACATTGGCCACGTGTTTAGCACCGGCGGCGGCGGTATTGCGGGTCTCAATGTAGTGTGCGGCACCAGCAAGGCCAATGGGGTAACGGGCGGCGGCTCGCCTGTTGGCGACCCTTTTGATATCGACTATGTAGCCCACGAAATGGGACACCAGTTTGGCGGTAGCCACACGTTTGGCAACTGCGGTGGCAATGTGAACAACCCTGCAGCCACAGAACCCGGTAGCGGAACCACCATCATGGCCTATGCCGGCATCTGCGGTGCCCAGAATGTGGCTTCCAACAGTGAAGACATCTTCCATGGCTACAACATTGCCCAAATGGGGGCATTCATCTATACCGGTGGTGCCAATACTTGTCCGGTAAAAATCAACACCACCAACAACAACCCGGATGTGGATGCGGGCGTCAACCGGACGATTCCAAAATCTACCCCTTTTGCACTCACGGCAGTTGGTACTGACGTCAATGGCGATACCCTGACCTACACTTGGGAGCAAATGGACTTTGGCAACGCACCTTCTCCACCAGTTTCCACGGCTACGGTTGGCCCATTGTTTCGCTCCTACAAAGGAAATACCTCGCCTACCCGTTATTTCCCACGCCTTCCTGATTTGGTGAACAACGTGAACTCTACTTGGGAAGAATTACCTGGCGTTGCCCGGACCATGAATTTCCGGGTTGTTGCCCGCGACCACGACTGGTATGCGGGTTGCACGGATGAGGACGATGTGCTGATTACGGTAGCGGGCACTGCCGGTCCGTTCTTGGTTACAGCACCCAACACCAACGTTTCCTGGCTGGTGGGCAGCTCGCAAACCGTTACCTGGGATGTGGCCAACACCACGGCTGCCCCGGTTTCATGTGCCAATGTGCGCATCACCCTTTCTACGGATGGTGGTTTCACCTATCCAGTGGTATTGGCTGCCAGTGTGCCCAATAATGGTTCGGCCAACATCACGGTGCCCAACAACGTATCGACCACCTGCCGTGTGCGGGTTGAATCGGTGGGCAATATCTTCTTCGATATTTCCAACACGAATTTCAGCATCATCGCTACCACCACGTTCCTTGTGAATGGTCCTTCAGACAATATCAATGTTTGCGCTGGCGAAATTGGCAGCGTTAACCTGGACCTCACTTCGGTAGCCGGGTTCAACAATGCTGTGACGCTGACCGTTACCGGCGCTCCTGCTGGTGCAACCGTCGACATTTCCCCCAATCCAGTTACGCCCTCTGGCGTTGCTACGGTCACGATTTCTGACCTCACTCCGGCCATGGCCGGCAACTACACGCTCAGCGTAACGGGCGTGGGCGGAAGTGTTACCCAAACGGCAACGGTGTCCATGACCGTATTGCCGGGTGCTCCTGGTTCGACCGCACTTAGCAGCCCTGCAAACGGGGAGCCAGGTGTTGGGACTTCAGCAAATCTTAACTGGACGGCAACCAGCTTCGCTGGCAACTATGTAGTGGAAGTTGCTACCAACCCATCTTTCTCGGCTGGTTCTATTGTATCCAGCCAAACCGTGAGTGGCACGAGCACTACGGTGAACGACCTGTTGGTGGAAACCGTTTATTACTGGAGAATCCGTGCCAGCAATGATTGTGGCGACGGGGCATATTCCTCAACGTTTGCATTCCAAACGGGCAAAAGCCTGTGTGGACAAAACTTCAGCAGCACTGATGTGCCTAAAACCATTCCAGTGGCGGCAGTGGTGCCACCGGTTGAGTCCAGCTTAACCGTTCCGACAAATAGGGCCATCGGCGACGTAAACGTGAGCGTGGTGTTCAACCATACTTATGTCGGCGACCTTTTGGCATGGTTGGTGGCGCCTACCAATGATACCATCCTGTTGTTCAATCAACCGGGCGACCCAGCGGTAAGCTTTGGATGCAGCGGCGACAATGGCAACCTGACGTTTGATGCGCAGGCGGCGCAAAATGCCGATGCTTTGGAAAATCAGTGCAATGGCTCGGCACCTGCCCTGAACGGCACCTTCCAATCCATTGAATCGCTGAACAACCTGCTCGGGAAAAACGCGCAAGGGGTATGGAAATTTGTGATGGGCGATAACTATCCCGACGAAGACGGTGGTGCGATTACCTCCTGGGGACTTTCTTTCTGCTTCCCGGACTCGATTGCGGCGGGCAATCTTTTGGTCAATAGCCCACTTACCGTGTTCACGGGTCAGAGTGAGAACATTTTCCAGAGCAACCTGGACATGGAAATCAGTGGAATTCCAGCACAGGGTGTGTACTTGTTGCTCAGCCTTCCAGCACATGGCACCCTTGAATTGAACGGTACCCAATTGGAAGTGGGCGACAGCTTCACCCAAGACGACATCAATAACAACTCGCTGGTTTACACCAACAATGGCGATGGAAATGCGACAGACAGTTTCCATTTTGATGCACTGGATCAGAACAATAATGCTTGGGTACACGATGCAGTATTCAATATCAATGTAATTCCGAGCAATCTGGCAGCCTCGGCTACACAAACGGCCGAAGTGATTTGCAATGGAGGTACCAGCGGGCAAATAACCGTGGCTGCAACAGGCCTGAATGGCACCTACACCTACAGCCTCAATGGTGGACCAAGCCAGAGCAGCAACGTATTTACGGGCCTAGCTGCCGGTACCTATACGGTGGTAGTGACGGGACAATTTGGTTTCACGGTTGAAACCAACGTAGTCACACTCACCGAACCAAGCGCTATTTCGGTCAGCAATGCTGTTGTGGACAATGATTTGACCGTAACAGCATCGGGCGGTACTGGTGCTTTGGAATACAGC
>JALHPW010000120.1:4548-10379 GCA_022842255.1 Saprospiraceae bacterium
CGTCACCTTCCAGTCTGGGAATGAATTTTTGGACCTTGCCAACGGCATTTATACGGTAACCGTAAGTGACGAAAATGGCTGCACCTCAACCGCAGAAGCCATTATTGCGTTCAATTCCTTGTTGGTCACAGCATCTGTACAGCAGGAAATCAATTGCGCAGGCGGCAATGACGGTGAAATCACGGTATCGGTTGGCGGCGGACAAATGCCACTTTCCTATAGCCTGAACGGCGGGGCAGGACAAGCATCCAATGTATTCAGCAACTTGCCTGCGGGCAGTTATACGGTGGTGGTTACGGACAATGCGGGGCTAAGTGCCACGTCCACAACCATTGTATTGACTGATCCTGCGGAGCTAATCGTTTCCGCAACTGTTGTGTTGAATGTGGTCAGCGTAAGCGCCTCGGGTGGTACTGGCAACCTGGAATACAGCATTGATGGCATGACTTTCCAGAGTAGCAACCAGTTTGGCAACCTCGCCAATGGCACGTACACCGTAACCGTTCGGGATGAAAATGGCTGTACCAAAACCACGGAGGTTATCGTAAACGTTACGCCACTTTCGGGCAGCATCCAGGCAGCACCGATTTTGTGCTTTGGCGGTACCACTACCCTTGCCGTGAATGCCGCAAACGGTATTCAGCCTTATGAGTACCGATTGGGCAACGGGCCGTTCCAAAGCAGCAATACTTTCAATGGAATCAGCGCTGGTACCTACACGGCTACTATCCGCGACGCGAGCGGTACTACCCTGCTCGTTGGGCCACTCACCATTGGTCAGCCGGATTTGTTGACCGTGTCCGTAAGCGTAACGGGCAATGATGGCACCCCAAGCTTTACGGGAGGTACTGCTCCATTCTCCTTGACCAGCGATGCACCCAATCCGGACTTGCAAAACCTGCCAAACGGGACCTACAATGTCACGGCCACCGATGCGAATGGCTGTACCGCTACCACAACCTTTACGGTGAATGTGGCACCACTCACTGCAAGCTTTGTGACCTTCAACCTGGATTGCAACGGAGACAGCGATGGGTCTATTACTGCCAACGGCTCTGGTGGTATCCCACCATACAGCTACAGCCTCAATGGCGGCGCCTTCCAAAGCAGCAACGTCTTCTCGAATCTCAGCGCTGGCACCTACACCCTGGTGGTACGGGATGCGGATGGAACCCAAATCTCGTCGGACGTCCCAGTAACGGAGCCTCCAGTGCTTGTGGCGACCGCAACGGTAAACAGCAATGACATTTCGGCCAGCGCGACTGGAGGAACGCCCAACTACCAGTACAGCCTCAATGGTGGAACACCTCAAAACAGTGGCAACTTCAACAACCTGCCTCCTGGTTCCTACACCGTGGTAGCTACGGATGCCAATGGTTGCACCGCTTCGGTAACGAATCTGGTGGTATTAAGCGGCACGGTAGAGCCTTCAGAGGCATGGGGGCTGTCGGTATCGCCCAACCCAAGTTCGGGATTGTTCGTTCTGACGCTTCAAAGTGCCCCGGAAGCCCTTCGCGCCGAAGTGTTCGACGCAACGGGCCGACTGCTTCAATCGCTTGACCTTCAACCTGTTGGGGGACAAGTAAATACCACGCTCGATTTGCAACATTTGCCACAAGGCACCTATTTGCTTCGTTTGAGTGATGGGCAGAACTGGGGTGGAGTTCGTTTGAGTAAGGTTGGAAAATAACAATCAACCTTTTAAGACGGCCACCTGATAAAAGGAAAGCCCGGACAGCGATGGCTGTACCGGGCTTTCTTTCTAAAAACAACTTCAAAAATTTCATCGTTTCAGGACCTGCGCAAATGTACTTTTGCCGTTCAAAACCTTGTGCCCCCAGGCATTGTTTCTTATCCAACGTTTGATTTATAAAACCACTGCACAAAATGTCTAAAGATAACATCGGACAACAACCCGCCATCAATATCGAAATTTCGGAAGAAGTGGCAGAAGGCATCTATTCCAACCTTGCCATCATCTCGCATTCCAACGCCGAGTTTGTGGTAGATTTCATCCGCTTGATGCCCAATTTGCCAAAAGCCAAGGTAAAATCACGCATCGTCCTGACGCCGCAGCACGCCAAGCGCCTGTTGTATGCCCTTCGCGACAATGTTCAGAAATTTGAAATGCAGTTTGGCAAAATCGAAGAGCCCGACCAGCCGTTGCCACCTATGAATTTTGGGGCACCGGTGGCGCAAGCATAAATAATGTTGATGGGGTTTATGGGGTTGATAGGGTTTATGGCGATATCAACCCCATAAACCTCATCAACCCCATCAATCACCGCTCCCGATAATACCGCTCCACATGCTCGGTATTGAAGGTTTTTGGCCTTGCTTCTGGGGAAATTCCGGGTTCCGCGTCAAAGCGAAAAACGGAATCGCTGCTCCATTCTACGATGCCAAAAAGGGTTTTTCCGGCCAGCGGACCTGTTTTAAAATCTGTTAGGTCGAGTGTAGGCGTTTTTTGTTTGCAATCGTACCGATAGTTGATGGCAAAGGTGTCGAACTGGCTCCCAAATTTGATGAGCCACAACGCTTTCCCGTCTGCTTCAAAAGCAAGGATTTGTCCCTCGCGGTTGGTCCAGCGCCCGGTCAGTTCGTGACAGGCACTCTCTGGCTTGCAAAAGAGAAACAGGGTGGTGAGGCCTGAAAAAAGCACCAAATGTGTACAAAGTTGGTTCATAAGCACTGCTGTTTTTAAGTTTAACGATTGCCCAAAGAGACACGCAATATTGATCGAAGTGGCAATTTTGGGCAAATTTTCTCAAATTATCCCTTCATCGGCAAAGCTGTAATACCCTCTTTCGGAAACGATGAGATGGTCTAGCAGGGGCAAATCAAGGATTTTTCCTGCTTCTTTCATTTTTTTGGTCAAATCCACGTCCGCCTGACTTGGTTTCAAATTGCCTGAAGGGTGGTTGTGCACCGCGATAATACCGGCTGCCCGCGCATCCAATGCGATTTTGAAGGTCATTTTTACATCGGCAACGGTACCTGCGGTGCCGCCCGTACTGAGTTTCTCCCGTACAAAAACTTCGTTGGCTTTGTTCAACAACAGCAGCCAAAACTCTTCGTGGTGAAGATCGGAGATCAGCGGCGCGATGACGTTGAATGCATCGCGACTGGAGCCCACGCGCGGCCGTTCGCGCAGGTCCGAGATTTGTCGGCGGCGGCCCAATTCCAAGGCAGCCGAGATGCTAATGGCTTTGGCTTCGCCTACCCCCTTGAAGCGTTGTAGTTCCTTGATGGACCGTTTGCCCAATTCGTGCAGGTTGTGGTCCACAGAAGCCAAAACGCGTTGGGCAAGGCCCACGGCACTTTCGCCGATACTTCCAGAACCCAATAAAATGGCGAGCAATTCAGCATCAGAAAGTGCTTGTCGGCCTTTGAGGAGCATTTTTTCGCGCGGGCGGTCTTCTTCTGCCCAGGCGGTGATGGAGCGGTGGGTGTTTTCGTTGGTCATGGTTGTTGGGTCATTTGGGTCATTGGAATTTTAAACCTATTGGGGTGAAGGATATCAAAACTTTTCAAATTTACGTTGTTCACAGACATTTTACAAGCAAAATTTCAAAATCATGAAAATCAAATTCTTCTTTGCAGGCTTGGTGGCCTTGGTGGCCATGTCGTTCAGCACCTTGGAAAACCGTCCCTGGGAATTACTGGGCGCCCGTAAGATCAATTACGGACTCGACCGCGACGAAATCATGGTCACCCGCGCAGAAGGTGTGTTCAGCGCCGTACAACTTCGCATCAAACGCAGTCCGATCAACATGCACAAACTGGCCATCCACTACGGCAATGGCGAGGTGGACGAAATTGATCTGCGCGAAAATTTCCGTGCGGGAAGCGTAAGCCGCGTCATTGACCTGCCCGGCAACAAACGCGTGATCCGCAAAGTGGTGCTTTGGTACGATACCAAGAACCTTGCCGTTGGTAAAGGTGTGGTGGAGCTTTGGGGAAGACATTGATTTCGTTGGTAACGGGTAATTCCGAGGAGGGTCAATAAACCGCAAAACAGGAGAACCGGAAAACAGGAAAATTTAAAACTGTGAGGGGCGCTCCGCTCTTGGTTTTTGCTCTCATCATCCCGAATCACGACCAAGTTGGTCTGGATTCGGGATTTTTTTGTCGATAAATTTAGTTTATAGTTTAAACTAGTTTATACATTTGCTCGATTTATTTTTCAAACTAAACAAAATCATTCATGGAACATTCTGAAAAAGCACTCTCCCCGCAAGAAAGTCTCCGGGTCATTCGGGAAACGATTGACGTGGCCAAGCGGTCCTTTCAAGAAAACGGTTTTCACTTTTTGCTATGGGGTTGGCTGGTGGTCATCGCCAGTACGGCGCATTGGTACCTGTTGTCGAATCAACTGCACCCTAATCCGGAGATTGCTTGGGCACTGATGGTAGTGGTTGGGATGCCTGCGGCGTTTATCCGCGAGTGGTTTTACGCAAAGAAGAAACGCAGTTCCAACCTCGTCCACCGCTGGTATGGCTTGTTGTGGCTGGGATACGGTATTTCTATGGCCATTTCCATCCCATTGGCGGTTCGTGCCGGATTTTCGCCGGTTCCCTTCATATTGGTGCTCACGGGCTTTGCCACCTTTGTTTCAGGGGTAATGATGGGGTTTAAACCCCTGATTTTTGGCGCCGTGGTGTTTTGGGCCGCCGCGCTTTGGTGCATGTTCTTGTCTAACGAGCAGCACTTGCTGATGCAGGCTGCCAGCACCGTATTTGGCTACCTGATTCCAGGATATTTATTGAACCACGAAATGCGCAAAAGCAATGTACCAAGAACTTAATCCGCTGCTTTTGTCGCAGTTACGCTTGGCCATTATGTCGTACCTGATGGTGGCGCAGGAGGCAGAGTTCAATGTGCTGAAGGAAAAAACCGAGGCAACGGCCGGCAACCTGAGCGCCCAGTTGAGCAAACTGCAGGAAGCAGGTTATATCGCGGTGGAAAAAACCTTCCGCAACAACTACCCGCTCACGCTCTGTCGCATTACCCCGCAAGGAATTGCGGCTTTTGAGGATTTTTACCGCGATTTGAAAACCTATTTTGATGCCGAAGGGGGGCAGGGGCGTAATTAATCGAAGGAATTGGCGCAGCGTCTCTTTTTCGGTTCTATTTTTGCCATAGGGATAGGCAAATTAAGTAGCCTTGGACAACTATGGCGCGAGACGACTCTTTTAGGATTTTCGTGGTTGAGGACGACCCCGTCTACCAACGCTTGGTAAAGTATATGGTAGAGATGGACGCCGACCATGAGGTGTATGTTTTTGCCACAGGGAAAGACTGCCTGTCCAACCTGAGTTTAAAACCCGATATCGTATCGCTGGATTACTCCTTGCCCGACATGACGGGCGAAGCGGTGTTGCAAAGAATCAAGTCCTTCAATCCGGAAATTAGTGTAGTCATTTTGTCTGGCCAACAAGATATTGGCACGGCGGTAAAGCTGCTTCGAGAGGGCGCTTTTGACTATATAATCAAAGATGCGGAAACCAAAGAACGTCTTCAAAATGTGTTGGTCAACATTAAAAAGCAGATTCGGCTTAAAAGAGAAGTTGATTCCCTGAAGGCCGAATTGGTAGAAAAGTACGACTTCAGCAAGCATTTGATTGGGCAAAGTCAGCCCATGCTCCAGGTTCATCAACTCATTGAAAAGGCCGCCAAATCCAATATTATTGTCTCCATTCAGGGTGAATCCGGCACCGGTAAAGAAGTGGTTGCGCGTGCGGTTCATTTAAACAGCCAACGCCCATCGTCGCCTTTTGTGCCGCTCAATTGCGGAGCCATTGCCGAAGGAGTGATTGAAAGTGAGCTCT
>JALHPW010000121.1 GCA_022842255.1 Saprospiraceae bacterium
GTTTTTTCAAAAGCGCTCACCGGCTTTACGCTCTTGGACCCAGCCACCGGCAAAACCCTCGCGGATGTACAAGGCGACCGGTACTTTACCCCAGCCTCCAACACGAAAATATTGACCTTGGCCACTTGTTTAGAGGTTTTAGGGGATTCTGTGCCTGGAATCAAATACCTTCAACAGGATAGCCATCTAATTTTTCAAGGTCTTGCCGATCCAACTTTCCTCCATCCTAAGTTTCAATACTGGCGAGGCGTTTACAATGTCTTATCGGACACCAACACAATCCCCCTTTTATACCGGCGTGGGCTCAAGGAGCCCCGATTTGGTCCAGGTTGGGCATGGGATGATTACAGTGAATCTTACCAGCCGGAAAAAAGCGCGTTCCCGATTTATGGCAACACGATTCGGATTTTAGGCTTAAAAAATAGCCAATATGAGGTACAGCCCCCATTTTTTTGGTCCGCGGCCGAGTACCCGTACTATGACGAGGAGTTTGATATTGCCAATGACATTGGCCGAAGGGAGGGCGACAACCTGATTGGCATGCGGCGTCTACCCTTTGAAGGGGAAGAGATTGTTATTCCTTTCCGTCCACCTTATTGGGAAGGGATGCTAGCGGATACCCTTCATCGGCAGACAATTGAGCATGGATACTTCGAAGATCCGTCCGAAGCAATATGGCGCACGCTCTATTCTACACCCATCGACACCGTCCTGCGGCGTATGATGCACCAGAGCGACAACTTCATCGCCGAGCAAATGCTACTGGTGTGCGCTGGGGAAAAATTTGACGTACTCAAGCAAGACACCATGATTAAATGGATGTTAGACAGTACCTTATCAAATCTTCCCCAACGCCCCAAATGGGTAGACGGCTCCGGACTTTCACGGTATAATTTAATGAGCCCGCAAAGCATCGCCCAAGTATTGTGGACACTCTGGAACAAATACCCGCACGAACGCCTCCTGTCCCTTTTTCCCGCAGGAGGCGAACAAGGCACCCTTTCGGACTGGTACGGGGGCAAGGACGGTAAGCCCTATGTTTTTGCCAAAACGGGTGGCATGAGCGGGGTGGCTTGCCTAAGTGGTTACCTGCGTTGCAAAAGCGGCAGGATCTTGATTTTCAGCTTTATGCACAACCACTACGTAGGTAGTAGTCGTGCATGGAAAGCGGAAATGCAGCGATTGCTGGAGCAAATGCATGCGCGTTTTTAGGCGCGTTTATTCGACTACCAGCCGGACCCAGGACTGCTTTTCGGCGGTGCGAATCTGCAGCCAATACACCGCAGCGGGAAGATGTCTAAAGTCCAGTTTCCCTTGAAAATTCCCATCAAAAGCCCCTAAATCTTGTTGGCCTAATCCTTGTCCCTGCGCGTTGAAAAGTCGCCAGCCCAACTGCGAGGATGGCTGGTCCCGAAGTTCCAACTGAAATTCCCCATCGGAAGGGTTAGGCGATACCCGCAACCAGGCAAGTGCTGCGGGTGACCCTGTACCGCTCACCATTACCGTTACCCATTGCTGCAAAATGCTCGTGCCACAGGTATTGATGGCTTGGAGCGTGATGAGATAGTTGCCGGATGCGGCATATTCATGGCTTGGGTTTGATTCGGTAGAGGTTGAGCCGTCGCCAAAATCCCAGCTATAGGAATCCGCGTTTTGGGACTGATTGGCCAACGTTACCACCAGCGCATTGTTTGAAATGGTAAAGGCCACAGTAGGCAGGGGACTTGCGCTAACCACTTCGGAAAGCAATATGGTGCTTTCACCAAAGGCGTTTTGGGCCGTCAGCGTGGCGTCATACGTGCCTGGAGTGATGTATGTCACGGTCGGGTGTTGCTCAGTGGAAACCGCTGGGATTCCACCCGGGAATTCCCAAAGCCAAGAAGTGGGATTCCACGTCGAAACATCCTGATACTGAACGATTAAGGGAATGCAGCCCGCAGATTGCGACACTGTAAAACCAGCTTGGGGGGCTTGGCCTTCGATGGTTATGATTTGGCTTGTAACCTGGGCGCCACAAGGCCCGCTGGCCAGCAGGATAACCGTATAAGTGCCCGGAGCGAGGTAAACATGAGTAGGGGAAACCTCCGCCGACCCCGAACCGTCACCAAAATCCCAGAGAAAATCGCTCGCCTCGAGTGAATTGTTGGTGAAAGTCACCTCGTTTTGGTTGGAAGTCCAGGAAAAATCCGCAACCGTGGGCGCTTGTACGGTTAAAACGCCTGTTTGCACCAAACTGCTTTGTCCAAAAATATTTTGAATGGTTAGGGTTGCAGTGTAAGTACCGGGGGTTTGGTAAGTCACAACCGGGTTCTCAGCCGTGGAAGTGGATGGTTCGCCCCCAGGGAAATCCCAGAGCCAGGTGGTTGGGTCGCCAATCGATTGGTCGGTGTACTGCACCACAAAAGGTGCGCAACCTGTTTGTGATGAAATCTGGAATCCCGCACTGGGCAGCTGTCCGCCCACCGTAACAACGGTTGAGAAAACACTGTTGGCGCATCCGCCAAAGGCTGTAAGGGAAACCGTATAGGTCCCCGGTGCAGCATAGGTGTGCGAAGGATTTGTTTCCGAGGAACTTGAGCCATCGCCAAAATCCCAGAGGTATCCCGATGCGTTTTGAGATGAGTTGTTGACATTCAATACATTTTGCAAGAGGGTAGCACTGAAACCTGCCGAAGCAGAGGGTGCAAGATTGAGTGTCAAGGTGTCTTCAAAAAGAAACACTTGCGCACCGATCCTACCAATCAGGTCATAAACCCCCGAGTTCTGGTATATTACCTGCTTGGCCCCAGAGCCGGCGACCACGGCTGGCACGCCTCCTGGGCATTCCAGCAGCACCGTCCCAGGCATAATAAACGTTACGGTATCCGGGGCGCAACCATCGCCATTGTACAGATAATCAATTAGATATATGTTTTGAATATGGTCGTTTGTACAACCCGAAGCCAGGGTGTCTGACCAAAAGAAAGCGCCACTGCTGCTCACAACTTCCCCGGTGGGCAAAACGTATTCACTTCCCAGACCAATTACTGGCGGAAGGTTTGAAAAACCACCTTCTATTTCCAGATTTAAGGTTAGCAAAACCGGACAAGGATACTCGTTGCCTACTGAATCAATATAGCCCTGCAAGTAGTATTGATGCAAACCGGGAAAAGACACCGGAGGCACCCCATATCCTTCAAATGCTGAAAAATATGGCAAGTCCGTATAACAGACGGTAGCGTTTTCCACCAAAAACAAATTAGTGTCGGCCGCAAAGGGGAAACACACGAATTCCGTGGTGTCGGTAAAGTTGTATGCGGCCACACAAATCTCCCCGTCCCCGTTGCCAAAAGTCAGCTCTACCGAAAGGTTTTCAGGGCCTGGGACGACCACTTGGGTTTGGCCATTGACCAGTGCCCCATTGCTTGCTTTCCAAATATACCCTGCGGCGCCAAACGGGATTTCGGTGAGGGCAACGGTTTGAGAGCTGCCTTCACAGCCATAGGGGTTAAAATTATTGGGGTTTGGGTTTGCAATACCACTCACGCAACCGGGCGGCACATCGAAAATAAAATCGCATTGATCTCCCGCCCAGCCATCAATCACGATATAATACTGTTGTCCGGGGGTGACATCAGCGACGATACTTAACGGCGACCAGCCGCATCCTTCGCAGCCGCCGTTGCATTCGACCACAGGGGAAAAGCAATCATCGTAGAGGGCAATCTGCAATCCATTGCCATTGATACAGAAGCCAGGGGTTATTTGGAATCCAACCGTGTCGCAGTTCGACACAAAGGTGTACCATTGGTCATTTTCGATGGTGCCACAGAAGCCAAATGCCCAATCCCCAAAATAGGGCGCCGTATTGCCCACAAAGGAAGTGATGTCGGGTGGAAGCGGGGCAGCCGTCGTGCAACTTTCCCCGGCAAAAGTTTCATAATTCAGACCATTGCAAACGATACCTGCTGGTTTGCAAAAATTGATTTTAAAGCCATAAATAAACCCTACCCCTCGGAATCCATTGCTGGTGACGTTCAAATACCAGTCACCTACCACTGGACCAGCATTGAAGTTAGCAAGGCAGTTGCCGGCAGGACCGGTCTTATAGGTTCCTGTAAACACACTGTTGTCCGGCCAGGAATTGTTGTTGAAAACCGGGTCAAGGCCAGGGTCTGGAGCCGCATTGGCTGCGCAGTCCGTTAATTTTACCTTCCAGCGGGAAAAATAACTGGCGTCGTCGTCCGACGAAGTATTGATCAAGGGGACATTGATTCCCGCAGGGGAAGTCAAGGTAATCTGCAAATCCCCTATGAAATCATGGGCGAAATCAATCTCGACCTCACAAACGCCTTGTCCGTTGACACCCAGCGTTGGGAAACTTGCGCCATTCACCACCAGTCCAAAGGAACGGGAGTAGTTGGCTACAATGGGCACATCGCATTGGTTGCAGCCGCAATTTGATTGTGAAACGAGGGGAGTGGCCGCTAAAACAAGCAAGCCAAGAAGCAGGGGGCGAAGAAAGGAATGCATAGGGAGTGAAAGTTTGGTATTTCACCCAAGAGCGTCCGGCTTTCGATTTCGCTGCTTTTGGTCAATCTTCTGAAATCACATCCCGTGCAAACAAGATTTTGGGTTTCCAATACGTCGACTGGGTTACGTTTTCTATGATGACCCCGCGACTGGTGGTACTGTGCACACAGGTAATCCCCTCCGGGCCACGCTTGATCACGAGGGCTACATGGGATATCTTCTTCTTACTCTCCCCAAAAAAAATCAAATCGCCGGGCATCACTTTTTCGAGGGCGACATAACGCCCTTCGCTGGCTTGAATGGAAGATGCGGGAGAGGCAATCACACCAAACTCCTTTAAAACATAACTGGTAAACCCAGAACAATCGAAGCCGGTTTTGGGACTTTGACCTGCGTATTTGTAGTGTGTGCCGACAAATTTTTTACCATAATCCACCACTTTTTTACGGAATGGCGTAGCAACTGCCTCGGTGTAAGTTGTTGATTTTGAGGTGCTTTTGTGAACAGGCTTCTTGACAATCACGCTTTTGGATTGCGTGCAAGCTCCCCCCACTAAAATGGACAGTACAAAAAGCAGTATGCGAAGGAAATTCATGTAAAATAAAATTTGCGAGGAAACTATAAAACGGGCAACTAACGCACAATTCCCTTCGGATTTTTGATTTCCGTAACTTATAACGATGAACTATGAACACCAAGCGCTAGGGTCGTTCATCGTTCATCGTTCATAGTTCATCGTTAATTCATGGCGTCCACCTCCATTACCAATTCCAATAAAAGCCGAAGGTCTTCATAGAATTCATGGACCACTTCATAACTGGTATTATTGGCAAAAAGGGATGGCTCCAGCAGGTCGCGGTCCTGCCGCAGGGCAATGTAGATTTTGTCGCCAATGATGGAAAAGTAGATTTCTTTTTCACGGTTCACCTCCTGGAATCGTTGTCGGAAACGAAGGATTGCCTTTTGAAAGTCCTCGGAAACCACGTCCTTGATACGCACATCGCTGGTGGCATAGGTGTCAAAAAACACCTCAAATTCGGGCAAAATACCTTCCCGCACCCGTCGACCGCCCTCCAAGTGGAAAGCGCGTTCGCTGCGGCTGAGGTATTTTCGGTAGGCGTCGGGAAGTCCCAATACACCTCCATGCATGTCCCAACGCTGATAGTCGGCCACCAAGAAAATCCCGGAAAAAACAAGGTCTAACCTGTTGCGCACCTCGGAAAATTCACGAACACGCAGTTCGCAAGCCTCAAATGGCGTTTCCCGGACTTGCCCACGGATCATGTCCTCCCCAAAATAGTCGTCCGCACGCGTAAAAATCCGGCTTTCCAAAAACTTAGCGGGCGGGATAAAACCTTTTGGGTCATAGCCATCAAACTTAAAATTCACATCATTATCAATGTAATCGAGCAATAGTGTGACCACCCGAGGCTTAAATTCCTTAAAAAAAACCTGAACTTTGAATGCCAGATAAGCCATCCACAAACCCACCGGAATAAACAAGGCAAGGGTGACCGCAAAAATGGACAAGTAGACCTGCAACACCACCACGCCCGCCAACATAAAACCAGAAAGCAGGAGTAGTCGCATCAACCTTTTGCGGCGCTGTTCCATATTGAGCAGTTCAGGATGAATGCTCTGGTTGTAAAAAAGTCGGAAATTGTGATACGCTGATTGCACGGCCAAATGTAGGGTCTTGGAATAGATCGGAGGTAGACAAGCGGAATTGTTTTAAATATACTAAAATATTGACCCTTCCCGTTAACGGTTCTACCCAGATATGTGATAAAGATGGAATGAGTACTTTAACCTATAAAATCAATTGAAAATGAAAAACACCCCGATCTTACTCGCCTTTGCTTTTCTGTCCCAATCCCTGATTTTCGCTCAAAATGCCTCCCTGGACCCGACTTTCGGAGTAGGTGGCATTGTCTCCACTCCGGCCTTTGGAAGCCCTGAAACCACGGCCTGGGGAGCAGAGGTTTGCGACAACGGAAAAATTCTGATTGGCGGCAACGCCCATTTGCCCTACCTCGTGCGGTACCTACCCAGTGGGAAACGGGATTCATCGTTTGCGGAGCATGGCATGTTGGTTTACAACAAGTTTTGGCCCAAAAGCATGAAGGCACTGCCCGATGGGAAAATCCTGCTTTTTGGGGAAATGATAGCCCGGCTCAACGCGGATGGCTCCGACGACCCCACTTTTCAGGGCACTCTGCCAAACGGGGCCACCTTCGTGTCAGATGCCGTGTTGCAAGCGGATGGGAAAATTCTGCTCGCGTTGTCCGGTTCTGCGCCGCCCTTCAATCAATATTGCGTGGCCCGTTACCTGGAAAATGGGACATTGGACACGAGTTTCGGGCAAAATGGCTTGGCGCAAAATGCCTCCGAATGGTCAGGAGAGGCCATTGACATGACCGTGCAATTTGATGGAAAAATCCTGGTGATTGGCAATAATGGACGCGAAAAACGCTCCATGGCCCGCTACCTTCCCGATGGAACCCCTGATTTGGATTTTGGTGACAACGGCGTGCTGGTTTGGGGCGAACCTTTGTCACTCGCGCCGCAATGGTATTTGGAATGGGGCGGAGACACCCTGGGAGAACTACCGATTTCCAAAAAAATGCTGGTTCAGCCTGATGGTAAAATCTTGGTGGCCGTGGAAGAATCGGTTTTTGATTCCGTAACGTATTTTGCATGGATGCCGCAGGTGATTTTGTACCGCATGTTTGCCGATGGTACACCCGATGCTTCTTTTGGGACAAATGGCGTTGCGGGCTTGACGAGCGTGGGTAGTATTTACGACCTTTTTCTGCAAACCGGTGGGCTGATTCAAGTTGCGGGCGGCGCAGAATACGGCGAATACCTCTGGCAATTGCTTCCAAATGGATCATTGGATGATAATTTTCAGACCTATCCGTTCACAAACAATGGCCATGCCAGTAGCGAGCAGGGCCTGATTGGCTTTGCGCAACAGTCAGATGGCAAAATCGTAGCCGCTTACACCAGCCGAGTACAACAAGGTTATCCAATCAGGATGTTCGCTTCACGGTTATTGGCCAATGGCTCTATTGACCTCAGTTTTGGTTCGCAGGGCTGGGGAGGTGGCTTGGTATCTGATGCGCCGGTTTATCAAAATGCCTATGCTGTCAAAATAGCTGTTCAGCCAGATGGAAAAATCCTGTCGCTGGGCACACATGAAGGTCGATTTTTTTGCTATAACTCGTACATCTGGCGCCCGATTTCAAGCATTCGTCGCTTTAGCGCCGATGGACTACTTGACCCAAGTTG
Source organism: Saprospiraceae bacterium (assembly GCA_022842255.1). Lineage (GTDB taxonomy): Bacteria > Bacteroidota > Bacteroidia > Chitinophagales > Saprospiraceae > M3007. Next base: position 7,804 of record JALHPW010000121.1, read on the forward strand.
GAGTATTTCTGCTAGTTCACTTAACCCAAACTACACCCCTTGCAACAGCTTTAGCACAATCGATGGAATGGTGGCCCTTGCAGCGGGTAAATCCTTGGTGGTGGCTAATGGCTATACTAGCCCGACCATTGTCCGGTTTGATGCCAACGCCAAGGTGGACTCCACCTTTGGAGTCAATGGCAGGGTAGTAGTCCAGTGGCCTTTAAAGTACCAGGCATTTGAAGTACAGGCAGACGGCAAGATTTTACTCGCAGTCACGGATGAAAGCGGGGTCCTGTTTTTATTCCGTTATTTGAGTACCGGCGAACCCGACCTGGCATTTGGGTTGGCCGGAAAAACAACAATAGGTCAAATCGGCCTGTTTGCCGGGCTTACGGTGTTCCTTAATGGCAAAATAGCACTGGCAGGGCGAGATGGAAAGGTAATTCAACTCACTTCCAACGGACAATTTGACCCAACCTTTAACCAGGATGGTGCGTTGCAATTGCCCCTTTCAATTCAATCCATTGCAGCACAATCCAATGGAAAAATCCTGCTGGGTATTCGCTCAAATGCCCTAGAAATTGCCCGAATAAACATAGAAGGAACGGGGCTTGACATGGATTTTGGCGGTGGCGATGGCGTTGTGTCCTTCGGCACCAATGGAGAGGGGGCGTTCTGCAATTCCATGGCCATTCAAGCCGACGGTAAAATCGTGGCGACGGGAACGAATATTCTGGACGGTAAAAATCTTTACCTGGCACGTTTTTCATCGGAAGGGCTGGCGGACCTTACTTTTAACGGGAACGGGCTTCAAACCACCGATTTTGGGTATGGATACAATGCACCAACGAATGTTGCGCTTCAGCCCAACGGGAAAATCATCGTGGGTGCTACGATTCGACGTATTACGGGAAATCGGGTTAGCCTGTTGCGCTATTTGTCAGGTCAGACGGTCGGTGCCGACCAGCCTGAACAACAATTCCAAACGGCCCAAATGGCTTTACCCAACCCGTTTTCCAGTTCGCTGCACCTTGATTTTTCCAATTTGCCTGCTGCGGTAAGCCAAGTGGAAGTGTTTGACCTTTGTGGCAGGCCAATATTTCATGCCCAACAACCCGAAACCCTCCAAATGGCGCTTCCCGAATCCAGTGCTTGGGCACCAGGGGTCTACCTGCTCCGCGCCACTGCGGGCGCGGCGGTTTTTGTGCAAAAAATAGTGAAACAGTAGCTTGTAGCCTCGAAAAAAGGTGAATTGTGGAAAATGGAGGCTGGTAGGTTTGCCGAATGTTGGCAACTTACCAGCCTCCATTTCTTTTCCAACCATTATTTTCGCCCACTTTTTTGTACCCCGGAACTCCGTTCCGGTTGCCAAACTTGACCCGGAACAGAGTTCCGGGGTACTGATATGCGCCTAAAATCATTAGAAATCAAAGGATTCAAATCCTTCGCCAACGAAACCGTCCTGCATTTCAATGCGGACGTAACGGGTGTGGTGGGCCCCAATGGCTCTGGCAAAAGCAATGTGGTAGACGCCATCCGCTGGGTATTGGGCGAACAGAAAAGCAGTCAGTTACGGCTAGACAAGATGGCTTCCGTGATTTTTAACGGGACCAAGAAGCGCAAAGAGGGCCAAATGGCGCAAGTCACTCTGACGTTCGACAACACCAAAAACGTACTGCCCACCGATTATACCAGTGTGGCCATCAGCCGAATCCTGTATCGCAGTGGAGAAAGCGAGTACCGGCTTAACGGGGTTTCCTGTAGGTTAAAGGACATCACCACCTTGTTTTTGGACACTGGGATTGGACCAGACAGCTATGCCATCATCGCCTTGAACATGGTGGAAGATATGCTCTCCGACCGTGAACAGGCGCGGCGGAAGATGTTTGAACAAGCCGCTGGCGTGAGTAAATATAAGGCGCGCAAACACGAGACCCAGCAGAAACTCGAAGCAACCGCCGCAGATTTGGATAGGGTAGAGGACCTGCTTTTTGAAATCACCGATCAGCTCAAAAAACTTGAAAAACAGGCTGATCGAGCCCAAAAGTACTACGAACTCAAGGCGGAATACAAAACCATAAGCGTAGAATTGGCGGTTCAAAACCTGTCGCGGCATAAAAAGACGTACAAGGAATTAGAGAGCCAAATTGCGCGGGAAGAAGACAATTATCGCAGCACGGAGGCCATGACGCGCTTGCTCGAAGCCGATACCGAAGCCAAGCGAAAGAGCCACACCGACAAGGAAACCAGCCTCAGCGAACAACAACAAGACGTAAACCGCCTTACCGGGCGCATCCGCGGCAAGGAAAACGAAAAAGCCATGTTGGAGCAAAAACGCTCCTTTGTCAACAACGACCTGCAACGGCTGAACGATCAGATTGGCAACAGCACCCAAACCCTGAGCGCCCTGGATTCTGAAATTGAGGGCTATCAAACGGACCTCAACTACGAACGCACCCTGGAAGCAGACTTCGAAACGGCCCTGACCGAAGCCCAAAAGGGCCTGGAGAAAGTCCGTTCCGACCACAACCTGATGAAGGGCAATCTGGATGAGTTTGTAAAGGAGCAACAGGCTTTTGAGCGGGAAATTGTC
>JALHPW010000122.1 GCA_022842255.1 Saprospiraceae bacterium
CCCTCATCAACCCTCATCAACCCTCATCAACCCTCATCAACCCTCATCAACCCTCATCAACCCTCATCAACCCTCATCAACCCTCATCAACCCTCATCAACCTATTGAGGCCGCTGCTTTTTTATTTATACCCCAGCAAGCCTTTTGGCGACTATACGCATCATGGGTTGGCATAATATAGCTATTCAACCAAACCAACTTGATGTTATGAAACACCTTACCCTGCTTTCGGTCGCTCTTTTTTTAATCCTTCCTTCCCTTTCCGCACAATTCAATTGGCAGCATACCAATGGCCCCAATGGCGGCATACAATGGAGCCTCTGGTACAATTCCAACTACACCTTTTATACCGACGAGTATTTCCTTTATCGAACCAGTGATGGATTAAGCTGGGAGAAAATCCCGGAGAATGCAATCTGGCCAATGGCTACCCATGGCAGTGATTTGGTGGGTCAATTTTATGAAGGGAACTCTTTTGCATACAATCAGCCCGCCAATCTGAAAGTGAGCCACAATGATGGTGAAACCTGGGTAGAAGGCAGCCTTCCTCCAGGCCAGTCTCATATCTCAAAACTCGCCTACGCACAGCATGGCATTTATACTACCGACGTTACAGAACAAATTCTATATCGCTCTCAGGATGAGGCACTTACCTGGGATACGGTGACCAACCCGGTTCAGTACATTCGAGATTTATGGACTTTTGAGGAGCGGTTGTACGTGAATGGGCACAACCAAGTCTGGAGGTCGGATAGTATGGGGGCAAATTGGACATTGATATCGCCGTCATTTGCTTCGGGTGAGTATCTGTTGGGCATGTTCGTAACCGCGCCCCATATTTTGATTTCTACCGGGAAAAATTTATGGCATTCGCACGATGATGGGCAGACCTGGACCGCTCAAAATACCCCTGGATTATTCAAATACGATGGTTTTGTTCAAATCGGGAATACCATTTTTGGCATGGGCGGTTCGACTGGGATGGCTAAGTCCGAAGACTTCGGGGTGTCCTGGACGGCTTTGCCTACCGCACCCGTTTACACCAATATTTCATCGCTGGCAACTGCCGGTGGCATGCCCTTGGTAACCACCTACAACAAAGGCGTGTATAGATGGGAAGAAGCAACCCAATCTTTCCGGGAATCAAATATTGGCCTGCACTCAGCCAGTGTGTCAGGATTTGTAAATGGCGACAATGTTATATGGGCCAATACCCCCAATGGATTGTTCCGTTATGATAAACAGCAGCAACTTTGGGATTCGATCCCCGCGGTTACGGATACTCGTCAGTATTACCAAATGCTGGTTTCAAACGATTCTAATCTAGTGGGCGTCGTTCACCACAGCAAGGACTATTTTTATTATTCGAAGGATAATGGCGTCCATTGGGATAGTATTTTCCCACCGCAAGATCCTTTTGGCGGGGCGATGGATATTGCCGGTATTAGGGTACTTGGCAATTCTATTTTTGTTTACCTTGAATTTGAAGGTTGGGTTATGACTCAAAATTTCGGGCAGACTTGGAACACAATGCCCTCTGAACTCAAGATTTTTGTCAAATTCAAAAACCTTTACCTTGCTGGGGATTGGGATGGAAACCTCTATGTTTCCACTGACCAAGGAATTACCTGGGACAATCAGGGTAATCTCTTCCAAGGAAGCCCAGTCGATTTTTTCGTTGCAGATGATTTGGTTTTTACCTCTATCTGGTCACAGAATGGGATTCAATGGCGCAATAGGATTTTTGCTTCTTCAGATGGGCTTACCTGGAACTATGCACATGATGGCTTACCCAACCTGGCGTATGGCTATGACCCTGATGTTCAAACATTTGTAGACTTTTTTGGCTGCCAGGGGCAATACTTTATGTACCATTCTGCGGTGGGTTTGTACACATCGTTGGATACGGCCAAGACCTGGGTGCCTGTTCAGCCAATTACGTCTAGAGAATTATTGATTTCCGACAGTATGTTTTATGGTGGCGGTTGGGGTGGGGGAGTGGTTCGTTCCGAACTCCCAGATGTTTATGGCTCATTGGCTCAAGGCACCGTTTACCAGGATGATAACAACGATGGGATTCAGGATAACAACGAAAGCCCATTGTCAAACATCCGCATCAGTCTAGATGCCCCAAATAGTTGGTTCGAGTATTACCTGACCAATACAAAATCAGACGGTTCCTATGTGTTGGGAGTGACGCCCAGTGCTGTCGACACGCTGCGCCCACTGCTACATTCAAGTTATATCGAAAGCATCAACCCACCTTTTCGAATTGTCGGAAATGGGGGCACGGGTTTGGATTTTGGAATAAAGCTCAGTCCAAATATCCAGGACCTCGCAATTGCGGGAAATTACTTTGGTCGCCCAAGGCCTGGTTTTGATTTAAGTCTAGGGGTTTTTTATTCCAATGCAGGCACGTTGCCTTCTGACGCAATGGTTTCTGTCAATTTGGACGATCAACTTGATTATTTGGAAGCAACCCCTCCACCCACCGCGGTTTTTGGGGATAGCTTGGTGTGGTCCATAGCCCAGTTGGCGATATTTGAGGGCGGGCATATTTGGATAAAAACAAACTTGCCAGCTACCACCCCATTGGGAACCTTGATAAAAAGTAATTGCCATATTGCAAGTGCTTCAACCGACTTTGCGCCTGCGGACAACCATTGGCTGCTCTGTGATACCGTGGTAGGTTCTTTCGATCCCAATGAGAAAAGAGTGGAGCCTGCTGATGGACTCACCGTGGAAGAAATTGCAGCAGGGAAGGAGCTGTTTTACACCATCCAGTTTCAAAATACAGGCACCTTTGAAGCCGACCGTGTACGCATTACGGATCTTTTGGATGCAGCGCTGGATTACACGACTTGTCGGTTTGTAGCCGCGAGCCATCCCGTTTCTACCTTTCGCATAATGCCTGGTGGTTTGCTCGAAATCATTTTCGAGCACATTATGTTGCCTGATAGCAATACCAATGAATCTGCCAGCCACGGTTTTATCACGTTTGCGATACAGCGAAAAAAGGCCTTCGAGCCTTTTACGGTGGTCCGAAACAGCGCCGCCATCTATTTTGATTTTAACGAGCCAATTTTGACCAATCAGGTTACTACGCCGATTATCACCAAAACCTCGTCAACCTCCGCTCCCAAGGAGTCGAATGACCAAGCCTTGGTGATTTTCCCTAACCCGGCACAACAGACGTTTACCATAACCACAAAGGAAAAACTGGAAGGGAAAGGGGCATTTACCATTCAAACCATTGCTGGTCAAATGGTTCAGCATCGTCAAGTGCAAGATTTGGGCGCCCCAATTGTGGCCAATATCACGGGCTTCCCAGAAGGAACCTACATTGTCAGGTTAATAAGCAAAGAAGCTTCGTTCACAGGGCGCTTGGTGGTGAACCGGGGCAAGTGAAATATTGTACCGGCGACTTTAGTCGCTGGCATGTACCGGCTGCTTTAGCCGCTGGAAGATTTACTTCAAGTCCTGATTTTTCTCCCAAAATTCCAGCGACTAAAGTCGCCGGTACAGTATATTAGCCCCAATTAAGCTCATTTTGCTTCTAAATTATTGACAATGAGAAAGTTAAAATTGCAGATGCAAATTTCAGCCGATGGTTTTGTAGCTGGCCCGGAAGGCCAATTGGATTGGATGACCTGGAATTGGGACGAGCAACTGGCGGGCTACGTCATTGCGCTGACGGATTCCGTCGACACCATTCTGCTGGGCAGAAAAATGACCGACGGGTTTGTAGCGCATTGGGAAAATGCGGCCTCCCAACCCGAAAGCCCCGAATACGATTTTGCCAATAAAATGGTGGGATACCCAAAGGTGGTGTTTAGCAAAACCATCCAGGAGGTGAAGGGGCAAAACATCCGGGTTGAAAATGGGGATGTGGTTGAAGCGGTACACAAAATCAAAGAAATGCCTGGCAAGGACATCATTGTTTACGGCGGGGCTGGATTTGTAAGCTCCCTCATCGAAAACCGCCTCATCGATGAACTACACTTGTTTGTCAACCCTACGGCGATTGGTGCAGGCTTGCCCATTTTTTCCGGGCGAACCGGTTTGAAATTGACCGCTTCCACAGCTTTTGAATGCGGTGTTGTGGTCAATCAGTACCAGTTTATTTGACAGCACTCAAAAAATACAGCTTCTACCCAATAGAACGGTTGAAGGTATCGGCGGTGCGAATGGGCTGTTGCCATCGCCTTGTTTGGCTGGCCTTCACTTCTTCTTCCCCCTCGGTTTCTGTCCCCGCGTTTCAGGTTTTTTATACTTCAAATCGCGGAGGTGTTTCTTTTTGTTCCCAAGGTTCACTTTTTTGTTTTTTTCCTTTTTCTCGTGAAAAGCTCCCTTAGGCCGAGGAGGGTGCTTTAGTTGAACCTCGGGTCCGGAGTAACGCTCGCTTTCAATCAAAAGGTCCGAAATCTGAACCTCTTCCGGCAGCGGCAGCTCCGGAATTGCTTTTTCCATCAGGGCTTCAATCGCATCCTGGTAGGGCCGTTCGGTTTCTGTGACAAAAATGACGGAAGACCCATCGCGGTCGGCGCGCCCGGTACGACCAATCCGGTGGATATAGGTTTCAGGGTCGGTGGGCGTATCCACATTGATTACGTGGGTCACATCGGACACGTCCAAGCCACGGGCCAACAGGTCCGTGCAAATCAGTCCACGACAAAGCCCTTTTTCAAAGGCTGCTACCGCGTTTAAGCGGAAATTCTGTGACTTGTTGGCGTGCACAATCTCAAATTGCTCCGGGAACCGGGCTTCCAATTGTTTGTGGATCACATCGGCAAACCGTTTGGAAGGACCGAAAATCAGCACTTTCTGCATCGACTCGTCGGTGGCAAGCAGGTGTTCGAGCAGGTTGAGCTTGGTGTAAAAATTGGGCACATGGTACACTAGCTGCTCGATACGTTCCAGGGGCGTTCCTGCCCGAACGGCCTCCACCAATACAGGTCCGTTAAAAAAGGTATTGATCAAATCATCCACCTCCTCCGACATAGTCGCGGAGAAAAGCAGGTTCTGTCGTTTCCGAGGGAGCAGGTCGAGAATGCTCGTCAACTGGGCGCGAAAGCCCAGGCTGAGCATTTCGTCCATCTCATCTATGACGAACTGTTTGACATATTTCAGGTTCAGGTATCCGCTCATCGCCAAATCAACCAGTCGCCCAGGGGTGGCCACCAGGATATCCAACCCGTTCATTACCAATAGTTTCTGGGTGTTGATATTGGTGCCGCCGTACACACCTTCCACACGAAGGTTCATGTAAGTGGTCAGTTTTTTGACCTCGCCCACCAATTGCACCACCAACTCTCGGGTAGGCACGACCACCAACACACGTGGTTCTTTTTGTTTGGAAAAACTCATTTGGCGCAGGATGGGCAGCAGATATGCGAAGGTTTTTCCAGTCCCCGTTTGGGCAATGCCCACCACGTCTCGACCCGACATTACCACAGAAAACACCTTTTGTTGGATTAAGGTAGGTTCTGTTAACCCCAAATCGCTGAGTGCGTTCAGCAATGGGGTATTCAAATTCAATTCTTCAAAAGTCATATTAAACGGTTCAAATAGCGAATTCGCAACCTTATTTCATTCAACACAGCAAAGTTGGAGGCGATTTCGGGAAGGTGGTTTTGTAAAGCGCTCAGGACGAGTGGGATTTTAATTGCAGGGTCAAATCCACCTAACCTTATGAGCAAAATTCCATGATGAGGCAATTGAAGCCGTACAACTAGTTCGCCGAAATCCTTGTCTTCGGTCAGCAGTAAAGCGTTTTGCTCGAATGCAATCTTGAAGGTCTTTTAATACTAGGGTCTTGTTCCACTACGGCCCATACATCAAAGCCAACATCACGAATGGCTTGAACGATGTTGAAATCAAGGCTTTCATCGGCAACAATTTTCATACGAGCAGTAATCAGGCAGCTATAGCGATAATGGCTTCACTTTCAACAGAATTTGCAGCAAATATCAAGCAAGCATATATAGATTCTGCTGTCAAGCGGGGGTAAGCGGAAAGAAGTTGATCGATAGTCTCTCCTTTTCCCAATTTTTCCAGAATTAGGTGAACGGGTACCCTGGTTCCTTTAATGATAGGCTTTCCGAACAAAATTTCAGGGTCAGAAGTAATGTAATCTTGCCATTGAAGGTGTTGCATGGCCTAAAAGTTTTTACAAAAGTACGGACTATATAACTGCCAGATTAGACTTCTACAAAAAACAAAAACCGGCGGCTCGCCTTTCAGCGAATCTGCCGGTTTTGCCATACTTTAAAAGTGGACGGATTAAATGAAAAAAAAGTATTGAAGAGGAAATCCTTGGCGGAGTAAAGTTTTTAATGGTTGGGTTGGGGTTTGTCAAATCGTTTATTTCGACTGCCAAAAGTATGCCGAATATTTCAAACAATGGTAATCCGACAAAAAAACTATTTCCCAGTAAAATTGGCTTTCCGTTTTTCAACAAAGGCTGCTGCGCCCTCAATAAAGTCCTCCGTGCCGCAGCACTCACCAAAAGCGCTCACTTCGCGTCCAAAACCATCTTCCCCGTCCTCAAAGTAGGCGTTCACGGTTTCAATGATTTTGGTGATGGCCAACGGGGCTTTGGTCGCAATTTTTTCAATTAACTCTTTGGCTTTCAATACTTCTTCGCCAGCAGGCACCACGTGATTGACCAAACCAAGCTGGAGTGCTTCCGCTGCTCCAATCATATCGGCGGTCATCAGGAGTTCGGTAGCTTTGGTTTTGCCGATGTACTGGATGAGCCGTTGGGTGCCTCCATATCCCGGAATCAGTCCGAGGTTGACCTCCGGCTGTCCAAATTTTGCTTTTTCTCCTGCAATGCGCAGGTGACAGGCCATGGCCAATTCACAACCACCGCCCAAAGCAAACCCGTTGACGGCCGCTATTACCGGACGATGAAACCGTTCCACCAGGAAGAAAATATCCTGTCCGCGTTGGGCAAGGTTTTGTCCTTCGGTAGCACTCAGCCCACTAAACTCAGTGATATCAGCGCCCGCTACAAAGGCCTTTTCCCCAGCTCCGGTGATAACCACTCCTTTCAAGCCTTCGATTTTAGGGCCTTCTTCCCCAAAAAAGTGGCGGAGTTCGAGCATCGTTTGCGTATTCAGCGCATTTAGCGCCTTCTCCCGACTGATGGTCAGCGTGGCGATGCCGTTTTCTAGTGCGATTTGTACGTTTTCGTATGTCATATTTTTTGTTGATTTGGTTTTTTGTTGATTTGGGTATTTGAGTGCTCATGCTTGGCTGCTCAAATAACCAAATCAACAAATAAACGATTAACCCATGTTTCAATCCTCCACCTTCAAAACCTCAATTTCCTCTGCCTTCCAATGTACCGCTCGATCGAGCCCATAATTGCTCAAACGATTGTGGTAAAAGTAAAGCACCCTGAATTCGGAGGACACAATGTCTCCATCCTTGGTAAATTGGAGTGGTTTTTCCGTGTGGTAAATGCCCAGGTTTTTCACGCCATCACGCACCACTTCAGCAGGGGATTGGCGAAGTTCTGGGGCAAGTTTGATTTTGTCCGCGCGTTCCCATTCAATAAGTTTTTCCAGCATTTGTTCCACCACCTCTTCCACCGCACGGAACGGAAACAAATACTCGTCGTGCGGCAACCGTAAGATGCCGAACAAGTCAAGTTTGGGGTTTTGGTGTACCAGCATCTCAAATACGGCGTGAGCCACAAGGTGACTGCTAAGTACCACATTTTCAACATGATAGCGTTCGGCAATCCGCTCGGCAAGCAATTTGGTGTATTCTTCCTCGCGCTGGCGATCTTCGTTGATTTCTCCTCTGGAGAGAAAGTACTCGCGGATGTCCAGCTCGTTCCCGTATTGGTCAAAACTTTTCCCATCGGCGTCCACAAAATTGCCCATTACGTCCATGGGTTTGCCAACACTCAAGGTGATATCACTGGTGGTACTAAAAAAACGCCAGATAAACCGGAACCAGCTGCGTACGCTCATGCCCTCATCGCGCAGACGGATATAGTTCTCTTTTCCAGTGTTGCGCAAATGCTGTTCTATCAAAAAAGGTGCCTCCAGTACAAAATTATAACAAATCACCAGCGGAACAACGAAGACCTTGCCATTGGGCTGTTGACCGTTAACCTTTGACGGTTGGCCGTTGACTGTTGACCGTGTACCGTGCACCGTATCCCGCGCACCGTGCACCGTATCCCGCGCACCGTCACCAGAAACAAGTGCCCTTTGGGCTTCCACGACCGTTCCAAGCAGGCCCATTTTCAGGTCGCTTTCAATGGCTCCATCGCGGGAGCGGGTGCCGCCTGGGAAAAAAAGGCTGTTTACGCCCCGCTGTATACTGAGCCGACTCATGGTTTTGAGTGTTTCCAGGTACACAGGGTTTTTTTTGCGCCGGTCTACCCGATAGGCACCAAGCCGGTTCATGTAGTACGCCGCCGGCCCAAAATTGTAAAGGTTCAGGCCCGCCCCATAACTAAAGGAAGGCAAGCCCATAATCTGGTCCATGGCATATCCCACCAAGATAGAATCAAGATTGCTGTTGTGTGTGGGCACCACTACAACGGTGCCGTGTTTAAACAGCGAACGCACCGTTTCTACATCACCGACCACATTGAGCCGCTCGAACAGGTTGCGCTTGCCCCGAAACATGGCCCGGATGCTCTTTCCGACAGCGGCGTTAAAAATCCGGTTGAAAAAGGCGGTCAAAAACCGCTGTGCAAATCGGAAAGTACTGATTTGGAAGGTTCCAACGATCTCTTCCGAATAACGGTGAATGATTTTTTGCAGAATTTGGGCATTCACCTCGCGCGCCTCAGCATTGTCGCGGTCCAAGCTTTTTTTGATTAGCCGTTTGCTGATTCGGTTCCAAAACGAGCGGTCATTGGGCGGGTCTACTTTCCAAGGGTCTTCTTTGATGCGTATCCGCTCCTGGTAAATGGTTTTGACCAACAGATCGGAGAGATCTTTTTTGTGTTTGGAGGCAAGCCGCTGAAAGGTGTGTTCATCGATCTCGCGGATAAACTCAGCACGATCCTTACTCAGCCGATAAATGGGCCAATCTTCAATGCGTTCTATGACGCGAGGATATATTTTGACTTCTTTTTTCAAAATTCAAATGTGCTTCGATTTTGGAAATGCACTACACCTCGTAATGCCCCGCTCTCACAACTTCATGGTTTTCAATGTTTTTTCAATAAAATCCAGAATTTCGTCGCGCCCGGTCCGCCGTTCGGAAGACGTGATGAAATAGGCAGGCAAGTTCTCCCAAGTCTCGGAAAGTTTGCCCATAAAATCAGCAATGTTTTGCTCCATGAGCGGTCGGCCAATCCGGTCTGTCTTGGTAAAAGCGATTACAAAAGGCACCTGCATTTCCCCCAAGGTGTTTACGAACTCCAAGTCGATTTTGGTAGGTGGAATATTGGAGTCAATCAAGACAAAGGCGCAACAGAGTTCTTCCCGGCGGGCAAAATACCCATTGATCAAGTTTTCCAGACCCTTCCGCTCTGTTTTCGAAACCCTTGCATACCCATATCCCGGCAAATCTACCAAGTGCCATAACTTGTTGATTAGGAAAAAGTTGAGCAAACGGGTCTTGCCCGGTGTGCCAGACACTTTTGCCAAACCTTTTTTGGCCGTGAGCATGTTGATGAGTGAGGATTTACCCACGTTGGAACGGCCTATAAAGGCAAATTCCGGTGGCCCGCCCTTAGGACAGGCACTTTCTTTCGCATAACTGGCAATAAAATCTGCACTGTTGATTTCCATAGTTCGAGACGCCCCTGGCGAATAAAAGTCGGCAAAGGTAGAAACTTAAGGCTCCTCTGTGCCGAAAAGTTAAGCCCGCTGTTACCAAAGGGTTAATCCGGGCTTTGTGGGGCAACGTTGCACACGAAGCCCTTTTGAGTGTCCGTTAATGCGACCAAATTAACCAATCGACACCAAACCTATCGTACACAACATGAAAAATCTGATTTTAGCAACCTTCTGTCTTTTTCTCGTGCAATCGGCACAAGCCCAATTTTTCTCCCTCGGTCTGAAGGGAGGGATCAATACCCAACTCAATCACCCCGACGATATTTCCGTGGGCGGAGGGGACACTTCCTTCAATTTTGGTGTGGATGGTCGGAAATTTGGCACCCAGTTTGGCGCCTACATGCGTTTCGGCAATAAGATTTTCTTCCAGCCCGAAGTGCTGTTCAACTCCAACAAAACCGACTACAAAATTGGTGAATCCAGCGTAGGCGAAGTCATCAAAAACGAAAAGTATCAATACCTGGATTTTCCACTCCTGGTGGG
>JALHPW010000123.1 GCA_022842255.1 Saprospiraceae bacterium
TTGCCTAGGAAGTCGAACAGCGGCTTCCACAGGTCGGTATCGTAGTTGGAGCGAGCGCCTTGCACAGCGCGGCACAGGCGTTCAAAACCCATGCCTGTGTCCACACTTTTGGCGGGCAATTCTTCCAAAGAGCCATCGGCTTTGCGGTTGAATTGCATGAACACGTTGTTCCACACCTCGATGACGTTCGGGTCATCGGCGTTCACGAGGTCGCGGCCATCCACCCTGGCGCGTTCGGCATCGGGGCGCAGGTCCACGTGGATTTCGGAGCAAGGGCCACAGGGGCCTTGGTCGCCCATTTCCCAGAAGTTTTCCTTTTTGCCAAATTTGAGGATGCGGTCTTCGGGCAGCATCGTACGCCACACATCGTAGGCCTCCTGGTCGAAAGGCACCCCTTCTGCTTCGTTGCCCTCAAAAATGGACACATAAAGCCGGTCTTTGGGGATTTTATAAATTTCGGTGAGCAGTTCCCAGGACCATTCGAGCGCGTCTTTTTTGAAATAATCGCCAAACGACCAGTTGCCCAACATCTCGAACATGGTGTGGTGGTAGCCGTCCATGCCCACGTCTTCGAGGTCGTTGTGTTTGCCGCTCACGCGCAGGCACTTTTGGGTATCGGCGATACGCTTCGAGGGTGGGGTTTGGTTACCCAGGAAAAAATCCTTGAGCGGCGCCATGCCCGAATTGATGAACATGAGCGTGGGGTCGCTCTTGGCCACCATGGGCGCGGAGGGGATGATTTTGTGGCCTTTGGAAGCGAAAAAATCTAGGAATTGGCGGCGTATGGCGCGGGATGTCATGGTTGGAGGAATGTGTTAAATGTGGTCAATGGGTAAATGTGGTCAATTTGTTGCAGAAAACGCCGCAAAAGTAGCACCCTCAACGCTATGTTCAAAGGTTGTTTGAACGCAAGCGTATTTGCAAAAAATTCCCTGCCGCTAAAATCCCAGAACTTCTACCTTCGCCACTGCCCTTTCCTTTCAAAATTTTGGTTTTCACCACACCATCTTGTCTCGCAGTTCAAATTTGCGAAATGAAGTTTCGCGCCATCATTTTTCTTACATAACATGAAGACCCGTACACTTTTCATCGCCCTAATCGCCGTTTTGCTCGGTGTGTGGTATTTCGCCGCCAAATCTGGCGGCTCCGCTGCCAAAATTTCACGTCCCAACGATCCCTGGGTGTTCCGCTCCGTGCTGGACAAACAGCCGCGGATGATTACGTTCGCCCTCAGCGATCAAATGTGGGCGTCCTATTCCACCGATTCCTGCTCGCTTTACAAAATTTGGTCGGGCAGCACCGATTTCACCGGGGCGGTGTACAACATGCGGCACGGACCTCAGCCTATGAGCGTGGGCGCCGCCTGGTTTGAAAACGCGCATCGTCAGCCCTGGAGCGTCACGATTGGCGGCAAAACGGAAAGCCCGCGCACCGACTACAAGGGGCACCGCTACACCAAGGACGGCCACGCCGAATTGATGTACGACCTCGTGCTAGCCGATGGCCAACGCATCCGGATCAACGAGCGACCGGAATACCTGGAGCGCGACCGACAGCACGGGTTTGAGCGCAATTTCACGGTTGAAAACGCCCCGTCTGGCGCTACGGTTTCTTTAAAAACCAATGCCGCCTCTATCGCCGATGCGTCCAACATTGAAACCGATGGCGTTTGGAAACAGACCGATTCCAAAACCATTCAAACCGAAGATGCATTACAGGCGCTTGAAGTGACTGGTGAGCTTACGTTGAAATCCAGCGGAAGCACACGCCTTCGCACCATGTTTGTCAATAAACCTTTGATAGCCAATCCTTTCGATGCTGAACGTTTTGCCCAGGAATCTGGCGAATCAGGCGGAAAAGTGATTAGCCCTGGTGAAAAATTGATGGCCAAAAGCGATTGTCGCACTTGCCACAACCCGCAGGTTCAAACCGTGGGCCCAGGGTACCAGCAGATTGCAGAACGGTACAAAAACACGCCTGAAAACCTCGAACTGCTTTCGCAAAAAGTCATAAAGGGAGGTGCTGGCGTCTGGGGTGCGGCAGCCATGAGCGCCCACCCGGACCTTCAGCCCGAAGACGCCAAAGCCATGGTCAACTACGTGCTTTCACTCGATGAAGGCGAAGATGATGGGGAAGGCGGTGGAGCAGCCAAAAGTTTGGCTGAAATCCCGGACAATCAATGGCTAAAAGCCGATAATACCGTGGGCGACCGCGACTTGTCGCCCGGCCTTTTGGTCAAGTTGTGGGCTTCCCCCAAATCCATGCGCTTGTTGGCCGATACAGATTTTAACGCAAAACCAGCCATCGTCGCCACCGCCTCCAAAGTGGAAGCTGGTGGGGAAGATTTTGGCGATTACAAAGACAATTTTTACCTGCAAGCCACGGGCTACCTGTTTTTGGAAAAAGACGACAATGTGGTGTTTCAACTGGGTAGCGACGATGGCAGCCGCCTTTGGGTGGATGGTCAGCAAATCATCGACAACGACGGTGCGCACGGCATGTCGCCAAAAGAGGCGGAGATTGCGCTTCGGGCCGGGTATCACCCCATTCGATTGGATTATTTCCAAGGCGGGGGCGGCAGAGGGATTGTGTTGAAATGGGCCCGTTTTGGGGCAGAACCCGGGTTTAAGGTCATAGCCGACGGTTCGTTTTTCCATAAAAAATCCGACAACGTGGAGGGCATGGGGTCCATGTCCAAAACCGAAAACGCTATTCCGGGCGATGGCGCACCCTTGAAAGATGTCCATCCAGCCTACGACCTGAGTCAGGCGCGCCCAGACGAATTTTTGCCCAAGGTGGCAGGTATGGATTTCCTGCCGGATGGGCGTATGGTGGTTTCCACCTGGGATGCGGCAGGCGCGGTCTATATTTTGGAAAACGTTCAAAGTGGCAACCCCAAGGAAATAAAAGTAAAACGGATTGCGGCCGGACTAGCCGAACCGCTGGGCTTGAAAGTGGTGGATGGCGTGATTTTCGTGCTTCAAAAACAGGAATTGACCAAACTCGTAGACACCAATGGCGACGATGTCATTGATGAATACCAATGTTTTGCCAAGGGTTGGCGGGCTTCGGCCAATTTCCACGAGTTCGCTTTTGGGCTCGTGTACAAGGAAGGATATTTCTACGCAGCCCTGGCCATTGCCATTAATCCAGGTGGCGCGAGCACTCGCCCACAAGGCCCTGACCGTGGTAAAGTGGTGAAAATCAGCGCCAAAGACGGCAGCATCGAATTCATCGCCCGCGGCTTGCGCACGCCCGATGGGGTGGGCATTGGTCCGGACGGCGAAATCTTTATTGCCGACAACCAGGGCGATTGGCTGCCTACGTCCAAAATCCTGCACGTAAAGCCTGGTGCGTTTTACAATTCGTACGCCGTGGACAGCGCGGCGGTGGCAGGCATGCCGATTCAGCAACCTGTGGTTTGGCTTCCGCAGGATGATATCGGCAACTCCCCGACCCAACCTGCGGTCATCAACGACGGACCGTATAAAAACCAGCTTTTGCACGGCGATGTGTGCTATGGTGGTTTGCAACGGGTGTTTATGGAAAAAATCAATGGCGATTACCAGGGTTGTGTGTTCCGTTTTTCACAAGGTTTGGAGGGCTCGACACACCGCTTGATTTGGGGCCCCGATGGCGCCTTGTATGTGGGTATGATTGGCGCCCCTGGTAACTGGGGCCAGCAGGGAAAACTCTGGTACGGCCTTCAGCGCATGAAATACAATGGCCAATCGGTGTTTGAAATGCTCGCGGTGCGCGCCAAGACCAACGGCATGGAAATTGAATTCACCGAGCCACTCCGGGAGGGCGATGGTTGGGATATTTCCAATTATTTGGTGAAACAATGGTGGTACAAACCGACAGTCAATTACGGCGGTCCAAAAATGGACGAAGAAACCATGGCCGTAAAATCGGCAACCGTTTCTGCTGACCGGAAAAAGGTGTTTTTGGAAATCCCGAACTTGAAACCCCAGCACCTCGTATACCTCCAATTGCGCAATTTGCCGCTCTCGGAACTCGACCACGAAATCTGGACTACAGAAGCCTGGTATACCTTGAACGCCATTCCTGCAGACGATGCAGGGGTTGTGGGCACCCCGCCTGTAATGAATCCTCCAGCAGATAACACCTTGACAGAGAAGGAGAAACGCGACGGGTGGCAATTGTTGTTTGATGGACAAAACATCAAAGGCTGGCACAATTACGGCAAAACCACCATTGGCAAATCCTGGGTCATCAAGGAGAATGCCATCCATTTGGACGCTCAGCCCAATCCAAGTGGCGGCTGGCAGGCGCCCGATGGCGGAGACATTGTGAGCGATGAGGAATTCGGCGATTTTGAACTTTCGGTGGATTGGAAAATTGCGCCTTGTGGCAATTCGGGGGTCATTTACCACATCACCGAAGATCCCGCCAAATATGGCTACCCCTGGATGACCGGTCCCGAGATGCAGGTGCTCGACAACGCCTGCCACCCCGATTCGAAGTTTCCCAAACACCGCGCAGGCGATTTATACGACCTCGTGGAATGCAAATACGTGACCGTGAAACCCGGGGGCGAGTGGAACCGCGCAAAGCTCGTTTGCAAAAACGGCAAGGTGGAGCACTGGCTGAACAACCGCAAAGTGGTAGAGCTGCAAATGTTTGAAGGCGGTAAGCCGACCAAAAAGTGGCTGGAACTCATTGCGGGCAGCAAATTCCCGAAACTGAGCGCAGACTTCGGGTTGTCGCAAAAAGGCAAAATTGCCCTCCAAGATCACGGCGACCCGGTTTGGTATAAGAATATTAAGGTTCGGAAGTTGTAGGAAAGCATATTCGTGGCACGACTTTGAGTCGTGCCACGAATTGGGCTTGTACTCACCGGGTGACTGCCAGTCACCCGGTGAGTACAAGCCCAACAAACCGTTTTTGCTCAAAAGTTGAACACCCGTACTTACTGCTTAAGCCCTTTGGCCCAGCCAATCTGCTGCCCATCGCGCCAGGTTTCAAAAAGATAATGCCCTCTGGGCAAAAAGCCCAACTCCAGCGTGTCTGGTACTTCTTTTAAGGTTAATACCGTTTGCCCAAGCTGATTCTTGATGCTTAAAAAATCGGGCTTTTCGTTTGTATTCCATTGAAAACGAACAGTTTGAGAGAACGGATTGGGTGATATTGTAAAGGCTTCAGCATGTTGGCCAGGCTCGTTTGCGCTGACCGTCTCTGGCACCCAGGCACTGAAATCGACGCCCCAAATCGACTCATCCACAATCGTTATGCCATTGAAGTCGGTGCGCTCGTTTGACAGGTAAGCGGCGCGGTCGGTGGCAAAACCGATGCTCTCCACTTGCCCAATCTGGAGTGCGGTGCCTAGTTCGATGCGGCGTTTGTTGCCCGCAAAAAACTGGTCGGTACCCGCAGGCCAATCCCACAACAACCAGCAAAAAACGGTGGGTATAAACGGCCGTAAATCATAACCAACCAGTGCAATCAATTTGCCATCGGGCGAAAGCGATGCCCCCGTGATAAGTCCTTTACAGTCAAAGGTTTCAATCTTATCTGCCACATTGTTGGAGGTGTTCACCGTATAATGCACGGTGTTGTAGTTGCGGCGGCTTTTGGTAAACAGGTGAACCTTGCCCTCTAGCACAATCATGGCTTCGCAGTCGTACACCGAGCTATCCTCGGGCTGCTGCGCGTAATTGGTCTGGTCGATGTAGGAAAAGGGCAAAAAATTCCATTCAAACTCCTGTACGGTTTCGGAGTTGCTGTTGCCAATGGCGGAGAGCGGCACGATGTAGATGCCGAGGTTTTGGCGGTCGTTGGTGTTGTTGCCAAAATCGCCGATGTACAGGTTTTGGGCCTCAAAAGCGATGTCCTCCCAATCGCGGTTTTTGGCGTTTTTGAGTTCTATTTTTTGCGGAACATTGCCCGTTTGGGGCTCAACCCGAAAAAATTCCTCGTCGAATCCACTGTCGTTGTGTCCCCACCAGCGCGCGCCCGCAAGGACCAATCCGCTGATTTCTTTCAAATCGTTGGACAATTCTGATTGCAAAACGGGGGAGTAGTTCGTTACCGGATACAGACAAGAGCCATCGTTGCTCGTAGCAGAAGCATTGAAATTGGTAGCCAGTGGGTCGGTGCAACCAGACTGGGCATTCACCTCGGGGTTAAGGGCGAACAAGGTGAAGAAAAGGTATGTGCAAAGTCTCATAGAAAAAATTTGAAGCCAAGTACGTACTTTTTGGGTGAGGAGTTACGAACCTTGTTCGATCAAAAATACTTTTTCGGCTTATGAACAACTTTTTCCCAGCAATGCTGCTCACCATCGGTTTGCTCGCCTGTAGCCACACGGAACAGCTTGACGATATTTCGGCAGAAAAGGCCCCAACGTCATCCCCTGTGGAGTGCGATACTTGTATTTATCCAGTGGTGATGGTGCATGGATTTCTGGCTTCAGGGGATACCTGGACAAAATTCCACCAGCTTTTTACCTCCAATGGTTATAATTGGAGAAACCTCTATGCCTTCGACTGGAACAGCTTGGGAAACAGCAACAACACCCAGTTGCTCGATCAGTTCATCGATAAGGTATTGGCTGAAACGGGGGCCACCCAGGTACGCCTAATGGGCCATAGCGCCGGCGGCGGTGTGTGCTACACCTACCTTTCCGATGCAACCCGGGCGGCCAAAGTGGATGGCTACGTGCATATTGGAGCATCCGTTCAGTCCGGACCGGCTGGTCCGGGCGGGACTGAACCCACGCTCAACCTTTGGAGCCCCGACGACGAGATTGCCAACAACGGTGATATCAATGGGGCCACCAACGTCATGCTTTCCGGACAAGACCATTATCAAATTGCCACCAGTCCGGAGTCTTTTGAGGCTATTTGGACGTTTTTTCACACCAATCCGCCCAATACACTTGCCATCACCCCACAAGGGCCATTGGTTTGTATTGCAGGGAAGGTTCTTTATTTCGGGGAAAACACCCCCTTGGAAAATGCCAAAGTTGAACTTTGGGAACTCAACCCAAGTACGGGTGCACGCGTGGGCAGCAGCCCAGATTTTACGTTTTTCACCGATGCGCAGGGGAAATACGGACCTGAAAATATCAAGGCAAACACCACTTTTGAATTCGTGGCAACACCCCCCAATACCAACCAACGCGTGATCCATTACTTCCGGGAGGGCATTACGCACCTGAACAGCCTGGTCTATCTGCGTACCATTCCGCCGCCGCCATCCCTGGCCGGAATCCTGTTGGCGGGGCTACCCAATACTGACAATCAATGCGTTGTGAATGTTTTCTCCGCCAGTCAGGGGGTTATCAATGGGCGCGATACCCTCACAGCCTCCGGCTCGGTATTGTCTACTGCACAGTACGCGCCCCCGTCCAAAACGGCCATCACCTATTTCCTATACGACGATGGGGATGGGGTGACTGAGCTTTCGCCGGTTGGTCTGTTTGGCACCTTTCCATTTCTGAATGGGGTGGATATGTTTTTCCCAACCACCAACACCCTTACCATCCCGTTGGTGCTAAATGGCCGAACTTTGAACGTTCGGAACATCAAATCTTCGGACGGTGTGGTGGTGGGTGTTTTTGATTAGCGGTCAAATCCCATCTGGTTCAAACCATTTCCCCAACTTTGCCCCCAATGCGCCTATCCGTCGTCATTGTCAACTACAACGTACGCCACTTCCTCGAACAAGCCCTGGGTTCGGTGCGCCGCGCCATGCAGGGCATTGAGGGAGAAGTGTGGGTGGTGGACAACAATTCGGCCGACGACTCCGTGCGCATGGTGCGCGAACGTTTTCCGGAGGTCAAATTGATTGCCAATACCGACAATCCGGGTTTCGCGGTGGCCAATAACCAGGCCATCCTGCAAAGTAGGGGCGAGTATGTTTTGTTGCTGAATCCAGATACCTTGGTGGAAGAGGATACTTTTCACAAGTGTTTGGTTTTCATGGACAAACATCCGGAGGCAGGTGCGCTGGGCTGCAAACTTTTGGATGGGAGCGGCAAGTTTTTGCCCGAGAGCAAACGTGGGTTCCCCACGCCTTGGGTGGCGTTTTGCAAAACGTTCGGGCTCTCCACCCTTTTCCCGCGCAGTCCGTTGTTCAACCGCTACCACATGGGGTATTTGCCCGAAAACGAAACTGCCGAGGTGGATGTGCTGGCTGGTTGTTTTATGTTTCTGCGCAAATCGGCCCTTGAAAAATCGGGCTTGCTCGACGAGGCTTTTTTCATGTATGGCGAGGACATCGACTTGTCGTACCGGATCCAGCAGGCGGGGTACACAAACTACTATTTCCCGGAGACCAAAATTATCCACTACAAAGGCGAAAGCACCAAAAAAGGTACGCTCAATTATGTTCGCACCTTTTACCAGGCCATGATCATTTTTGCCCGCAAACATTTCAGCGGACCCGGTGGTGGGCTATTTGTCTTGATGTTGCAGGCTGCGATTTGGTTTCGGGCGGGACTGACTTTGGCGCGCAATTTTTTGGGTAAAACCTGGCTGCCGGCACTGGATGCCCTGGCGATTTATTTTGGGCTGGTTTTGCTCAAAAACTTTTGGGCCAACTATTACTACCACGACCCTACCTGGTTCAAAACCAATGTATTGTGGTTTAATTTCCCACTTTACATCCTGATCTGGTTGGGTACGGTTTGGCTGAGCGGCGGCTATGATACACGGTACAATTTGAGTCGCCTGTTGCGTGGGCTGGGGCTGGGCACCCTCATATTGTCGGCCGTGTACGGGTTTCTGGATTTGGATTATCGGCCTTCGCGGGCTTTGGTTTTGATGGGAGCTGTTTGGGCGGTTTTTGTTGTGATGTGCATTCGATTGGTGGCCCATTTTTGGGAGTTTGGGAATTTCAGGCTCGGACGCTCCAAGGTCAAGAACCTGCTCGTGGTTGGTTCGGAAAGTGAATGCGAGCGGGTGCTCGGCTTGCTCAATCGAGTGGGAGCCGAAGGGAAAAACTTTATTGGGCGGGTGACCCCCGGTCCCGCTGCGCGGGGAGGTTCGGAGGGCTTAGGGATGGCGGCACAACTTTCGGAACTGGTGCGGATATACGAAGCAAATGAAATTATTTTTTGTTCTAAGGATATTGGCTCTCAAGAGATTATGTCGCACATGGCCAAAATTGGCCCCGCGGTTTCGTACAAAATAGTGCCAGAAGAAAGTCTGAGTATCATTGGCAGCAGCAGCAAAGACGAGCCAGGAGAACTGTATACCATCGACATCCGTTACAACATCGCCCAGCCCAGTCATCGGCGCGACAAACGCCTGCTAGATTTGTGTATTTGTTTCGCATTGCTCTGTACCCTCCCCGTTTGGCTGCTTTTTTCCAAAAAAAGAACCGCGCTTATAAAAAATTGGGCGTCTGTGGTGTTTGGCCAAAAAACCTGGGTAGGCTATGTGCCAAACGTCCAAAACACCACCTTGCCAAGCTTGAAACCGGGTGTTTTTTCGCCTGTGAACGCCCTCCACGATTTAAAGGTCAATGAAGAAACAGCTGCCCGGCTCAATTTCTTTTTTGCCAAGGATTGGGAAATAGAGCGCGATTTGACCGTTTTTGTCAAATCCTGATTTAGCGTACTATCAATATTTGCTTTGGCATTTGTGCGGCATTTGCAGCATTCCGGCAAACCTAGTTTTGTGACGATACTTTTCCATCACATTTAAAACCAAGCTTTTGCCATGAAAAAACCTGCTTTTTTATTCGCTTTCTTTTTCCCTGTTTTACTCTTTTCCCAAGTTGAATTTGCCCCTGTTGGAGCTACCTGGTACTATGAACAATATCCGTTGATACCTTGGTGGAAATTGGTCTACTATAAGGTTGAATCCACGGGTATTGATACCATTCAGGGCCGAGCCTGCAAGCGCATTGAATCCAGAAACCACATAGGGCATTTGGAAGCAGGGTGCAGTTATTACGATGCTGAATTTTATACCTACGAAGACGATGGCCGCGTGTATATTTATGATAATGGCAGCTTCAGCTTGCTGTATGATTTTAGGGCTGGAGTTGGGGAAAGTTGGGCCATTAAAACACCAACATTTGAATGGGGCGATTCACTGGTGGTTCAGGTAGACTCCATTTCCTTCCTTTCCGTGGGCGCTAATACGGTGAAAGTGCAACATGTTTCACATCCGGGGGTAGAGCCCGGTGGGCTTTTGGTATGGGGCGCGCAGATTATAGAAGGTATCGGGAATACCGGATTTATCCTGCCTCAGTGGCCCACTTGCGACCCCTGGATTTATGGTCTTCGGTGTTATGCTGACGACAGTCTT